>CAZIHC010000188.1:0-5169 GCA_964538605.1 uncultured Herbinix sp.
CGTAACATCATTGCCGAGAACCAGATCCAGATTCACTTCGATTAATTGGCCGGCAGTTACCTTTTCAAGGCTCGCATGGGCAGCCAAAATCTTTTGTGTCATCGTCATTCCCATATACATTCCTCCCCTGTTTTCATTTATCCTCCATATATGCACTCATATATTTTTCTAATAAAACTTAAAGATATATTTAAACAATAAAATTATTATAATTTTTATTAGCTGAACCATTAACTACCATTTAGGATTGCTATGTCCTAAAGCTTATAAAGGAAACTGGCAATATATATTTATAATTAGCCTCTTATTTCGCCGGCAATAAGATCTCCCATCTTATCAGTTCCTACCAAAGTCTTTCCGGGAGACATTATATCGACGGTACGGTAACCTTTTTTAAGTACATTTCTGACCGCATCCTCTATCACTGCCGCTTCCTTATCCAGATCAAATGAATATTTAAGCATCATTGCCGCAGACAAAATAGTAGCAATAGGATTGGCTTTATTTTGACCAGCTATATCCGGTGCAGAACCGTGAATAGGCTCATATAAGCCAAGTTTGGTTTCTCCAAGGCTTGCGCTGGCCAGCATACCAATAGAGCCTGTTATCATGCTGGCTTCATCGGAAAGAATGTCTCCGAACATATTTTCCGTAAGAATAACGTCAAACTGGCGAGGATTTTTTACAATCTGCATGGCGCAGTTATCAACCAGCATATCGGTAAGCTCCACATCTGGATATTCCTTTGCCACTTCATGGGTAACCTGTCTCCAAAGCCTCGATGAATCCAAAACGTTAGCCTTATCGACACTGCATACTTTCTTTCTTCTCTTTCTGGCAATTTCAAAGGCACATCTGGCAATCCTCTCAATTTCTTTCTCGTTATAAATGAGAGTATCTACTGCAATCCTTAGTCCTTCCACTTCCTTAGTCCATCTTTCCCCAAAGTATAATCCTCCGGTCAGTTCCCTTACCACAACAAAATCAAAACCGTCACCTATTATATCTTCCTTTAACGGGCAGGCACTCTTTAATTCATCAAAAAGAACCGCCGGTCTTATGTTGGCAAAAAGACCTAAACCTTTCCTTAATGCAAGAAGTCCGGCTTCCGGCCTCAGATTCGGAGGAAGGCTGTACCAGTTGGATTTGCCCACATCTCCCCCAACGGCACCTAAAAGTACTGCATCACAGCTTTTTGCCGTCTGAAGGGCTTCATCTGTAAGGGGTACTCCTGTCGCATCTATTGATACTCCCCCCATCAGTACCTCGGTATACAGAAAATTATGTCCGTATTTTGCGCCTATAACATCCAGCACCTTTTTTGCTTCAGCAATAATCTCAGGGCCGATACCGTCCCCTGGTATCACCGCTATACGGTAGTCCATCTTTTATCATCTCCCCAGATTTATTTTCATTCGACCTATTGATATTTTACCATATGGATTGCTATAATAGAAATGCATATTAAGAATGGTTACTATAACTTTAAGTTATATCTTGTATAAACAGACTAAATTAAGAAGGATGAGGTTTTATGAATAATCATTTGTCATTATATAATGTATTTAACACTGTTGCCGAAACAGGCAGCATATCTCAGGCCGCAAAGGTCCTCTATGTCAGCCAGCCCGCAATCAGCAAAGCTATCACAAATCTTGAGGAAAGTTTAAATCAGGTTTTATTTGTCCGTAATTCCAGGGGAGTAAAATTGACTGAAGAAGGACAGATACTTTATAAATACACAAAAGAAGCTTTTGATATTCTTAAACAAGGTGAAGATCATATGAAGCGCATAAAGGAGCTTGGGATCGGACATCTGAAAATCGGTGTCAGCGCTACCTTATGCAAATATATTCTGCTTCCTTACCTGAACAGCTTTCTGAAAACTTATCCCCATATAAAAATAACGATTGAAAGCCAATCCACCATACATACCCTAAAACAACTGGAAAACGGCACTTTGGATATCGGGCTTGTGGCAAAACCGGCCAATCAGAAAATATACGAATTCATTCCTGTTGCTGAAATCGAAGACGTTTTTGTATCAACCAAAGATTATCTTGATAACCTGCGGCTTCGGGAAAAATTTGATGATCTCTTTTCCGCGGCCACTATATTGCTTTTAGATGAAGAAAACATTTCACGGATGCATGTAGAAGAATATTTTAAAGAGAATAACATAAGCCCGCAACATATACTCGAGGTAAGCAGTATGGACCTTTTGATAGAGTTTGCCAAAACAAGCCTTGGTGTTGCCTGCGTTATTAAGGAGTTTGTTTCCGATGAACTTAAGGCAGGTCGCCTTACGCTTATTCCTCTTAAAAAACCGATAAATAAAAGAGAGGTCGGATTTTGCTACAGCAAATCAGCCTACCTCTCTGATTCTTTAAAAAAACTTATAGATTTTGTACGTTCAAAAAACCTTTAATTTATAATTTACTGTGACGGAGTCGGAGGCGATATATACGGAGGGACAAAATCTACCAGGAATTCTGCACTTACATAGCAAATCTGTCCTTTGTACATAAAACTTGCCCAACCGTCCTCTATTGAAATTACTTCAACCGGTTCGGTATGAACCAAAAAACCAACCACATTATTTTCTTCTGTTGTCGGTGAAGACCTGACATTTAATATGGCCCCAAAAGTATTTAACTTAACATATTTTGTCGTGGTCTGACCGATAACAACCGGTTCATTTTCGGCTCCATCCGATTCCTCATCCTGGTCACCGGTATCGTCTGTAGTATCTTCAGGAACATCCTCTTCTTCTGTAAGATCGGGAATTTCCGGTGCAGGGGTAGGAATAAAATAGGCTTCCTGATCTTCGCTTCTACATCCTGCTAATAATACTACCAAGGCTGCCAATAAAATATATAAAATTCTGCTTTTCATAAAATCACTCCACCGTTTAGATGTCTTATAAGAATATTGTCCTATACAATAATATCATATTTGTCCTTCTCTTCCAACTGTCTTAAAAAAAATATTTTAGCATTTTCATATTTTTAGCTTTGGCAAATTTGCTGATTAATTATGTATTTTAATCCTTCTAATTTAGTACTAATATATCCTTTCTTATTTATAGTTAAAATGTTATAATATTCAATAAACTAACAGTATAAAATAGTCATGTGCGATAATACTTTCAGGGTCAGTACAAAAGAATTTTAGGCATTTTATATGCCTTCAAAGGGGTGAATTTACTGTGGCTTGTGACTATGACCTGACTTATAACGATTTTAATCCCACTGTTTTTTATGTATCAAAATGCAAGATGACAATAAACGGGGTTTACCATAATCATGAACATGCAGAATTGGCTTATATTTTATCCGGCAAAGGAAAATATCTGGTTGACGGAAAGGAATTTGACGTGGAAGCCGGAGATCTTGTTATCTGCAATCCCGGTGTAATGCATACCCACATCGTTACCAATCCCAAAGAGCCAACTATCGAGTTTATTGCCGGATTTACCGATTTTCATTTCAAAAATATGGCTCCAAACTCAATCGAATTAAAGGACGGTAGCTTCATATTAAAAACCACAGCTGAACTTAAGCAAAAGCTTATGATGCACTGCTATGCCATGATTGCTGAAAAAGAAAGCTGCAATGTAGGAAAATATATTATGTTCAAAACCCATCTGATGCAGATGCTGCTGCTTATTATGCGAGAAATAGTCAGCATTGACAACTATGAACAATCAAAATGCAACTTCGAATCATATAACAAAAATTATGCCGTAAAAAGAGTTATAAATTACCTTAATGAAAATTACAACAAAAAGATATCCCTTGAGCAAATTGCGCATAATATGTACTTAAGCCCTGTTTATATATCAAAAATATTTAAAGAGGAAACCGGAGAATCCCCAATTAATTATCTTATAAAAATTCGCCTCGAAAAAGCCCAGGATATCCTAATAAAGGACAGAAACAGCAGCATAAAAGATATAGCCAATAAAGTAGGTTACGATGATGCCTATCATTTCAGTAAATTATTTAAAAAATATTATGGTATTTCACCATTATATTACCGGAAAAAGGCACTGCAAAATATAGCATCAAATCAGTAAAGTGAGGTATGTCATATGAATATGTTTGAAACAATATTTGCCAGAAAAAGTATCAGAAATTTTTGCCAGGAAAGAATCGACTGGGAAACTCTTGAAGATATCTTAAAATTTGCAGACAGCCTGCCCATGTTGATTAAAGATTCAAAAGTAGAATTCAAATTAGTCAGCAACATAGAGCAAAAGCAGGGTTTTAACGGTCCTTTTGCCATAAAGGCTCCATATTACATTTGCTTGTCAGCCGAGAAAACCGAAGACTATCTTTTGAATGCCGGCTATCTTATGCAGCAATTAAATCTATATATAGAATCTAAGGGTTTAGGAACCTGCTTCCTTGGAGCCGCAAATCCCGGAAGGGCCCTGAAAAGCTCAATGAAATACGATTATGTAATTTCACTTGCTTTCGGCAAATCAAAGGGACCTGTATATAGAGACCCTTCAGAGGCAAACCGTCTTCCCGAAGATGAACTCGTAGTTTATAAAGAAGAAGTATCTTCAAATATCCGTAAAATGCTTGAAGCAGCAAGACTTGCCCCGTCAAGCTTAAATAACCAGCCTTGGCGCTTTGTCGTTTATAAAAACCGTATTCACGTGTTTGCAAGAAAAAATCCTTGGTTTGCCAAACCTTTAGATCGGATGAAAATGATTGATATGGGAATAATGATGGCTAATCTTTTGATTGCTGCCGAAGAACTCTGGATTGATGTAAAAGTGGCAAAATCCTATGCTTTAAAAAATAAATCATTCCCAAACAACGAATATATATTAACTGTTCTAATTAGTTAATTTATCTGAACAATTTATAAAATAAGTAAAATTAAAAAAATTTATTTTAAGGTGTTGACAAACCCCAATATATATAGTATATTATGATACGTGCTCACGAAATACAGCAGGCAAAACAGCAAAGCAGTGACACATCATAATATGCGCGAGTGGCTCAGTGGTGGAGTATCGCCTTGCCAAGGCGAGGGTCGCGGGTTCGAATCCCGTCTCGCGCTTATAAAAAGACCTTATGCAAAGCATAAGGTCTTTTTTGTGGCTCTTTGTCAAGTGTTGGGGTATGATGTGTTTGAATCATGCTAAATTACTTG
>CAZIHC010000189.1:0-5169 GCA_964538605.1 uncultured Herbinix sp.
TATAGGATAATAAAATTTCTAAATATTTTATCTTATAAGGTAAATCTTGTCAATAACAAGTAAATTTTATTGCCAATATCCTGACAATAATATATAATGATTTTGCCAAATAAGGCTCTTAATTCTAGCCATTTAAACAGGAGTAATTTATGCACGAAGTAGAAGTAAAAGGGATTTTATCAGCAAAAAACGGGATGAACATATACCGGGGATGTACCCACGGTTGTATTTACTGCGATTCCAGAAGCAAATGCTATCAGATGAATCATGCTTTTGAAGATATTGAGGTAAAAGTCAATGCACCGCTTCTGTTGGAACAAGCCCTACGCAGAAAAAGAAAGAAATGCATGATAGGTACAGGTGCCATGTCTGATCCGTATATTCATTTGGAAGAAAAACTGGGCAATACCCGTAAGTGTCTTGAACTTATCTCTTCTTATGGATTTGGGCTTGCTATTCAAACCAAGTCCGCTAGGATACTTAGAGACCTGGACTTGCTGAAAAAAATTAACGAAAAAGCAAAATGTGTAGTCCAGATGACTATGACCACCTATGATGAGGACTTATGTAAAATTATTGAACCGAATGTCAGCACTACCAAAGAACGCTTTGAAGTACTTAAAATATTGCGGGACAACAATATTCCGACTGTAGTTTGGCTAAGCCCATTCCTTCCTTTTATAAATGATACCGAAGAAAACATCCGAGGATTGCTAAATTATTGTATTGAGGCAAAAGTATATGGAATAATCTGTTTCGGTATAGGATTAACCTTGCGGGAAGGAAACAGGGAATATTTTTATAAGAAATTAGACGAACATTTTCCAGGCCTGAAAGAACGGTACATACGCGCTTATGGCAATTCATACGAGGTAATAAGCCCTAATCATGGAAGGCTAATGTCTATAATTAATGATACATGTAAAGCCCACGGAATTATTTGCGACGTAAACCAATGTTTTAACTACATGCATGAATTTGAAGAGAAAAGTGATTACGAGCAAATTACTTTACCGGGATTGTAAAACTTAATCATATATAACACTATATAAAAAATCATCAAAAACATAAAACTATGACAAAGAAATGATATGGTTAATATATAGTGAAATATAACATATGGCAGCAATTGATTCCTTAATTTCTTATACCCCATAATTTATCTTAGGTTTTTTAAGGAATATTGCTGCCATATACTTTTTTTACTTATTTTATATATTATTACTTTATATAACTTTTTAAGTTATATGTATTATATTACTATTTTTTATCAATTACTTAAATATTAATTAGCCGCACATAAAACATCCAGTTCGTTTTGCAGTTTTTGCAAATCCTTTCTTATACTGATTTTCTGAGGGCATACTTTTTCACATTTACCGCACTGTACGCAGTTTTTGGCTTTCAGTTTATCATCGAAATTATTCTGCCAATTCCACCTGATATCATTTTTATTTCTGTAAATGCCATATTTATTCCACAAAGCAAAGTTTCTCGGTATATCTACTCCCGCGGGGCATGGCATACAATATCTGCAAGCGGTGCAACTGTTGTTGACTCTGGCTTTTAACACTGAACGTACCTTTTCTACAGCTTCCATTTCCACATCATTAAGTGGAGCAAAATTATCAAAAGTATTTAAGTTGTCGGAAACCTGACTAAGAGTTGTCATTCCGCTTAGAATTACTTTGACGTTTGGTAATGTTCCTACATATCTAAGCGCAAACGAAGATATGGACTTATCCGGAGCCAAAGCTTTAAAATACTTTGATGCACTCCTTGGCAGCTTGGCAAGATTTCCTCCCTTAACAGGCTCCATTACTATTACAGGAATTCCAAGTTCTTCTGCCAGTTTATATCCCTTAAATCCGGCCTGTTCTTCCATATCCATATAGTTAAGCTGCAATTGGCAAAAATCCCATTTACGATAACGAACAATATACTCAAAAGCATCATAATCGTCATGGAATGAGAATCCGAAATATCTTATTTTTCCTTGTTTCCTTAAATTTTCGCAAAATTCAGGTACACCCAGTTCTACCATTTGATCAAATAATTTTCGATTTACCGCATGCAGCAGGTAAAAATCCACATAATCGGTCTGCAAACGCTGCAATTGTTCATTAAAAATTCTTTCTGCATCCTCTATAGATTTAACAATTGAGCAAGGTAACTTCGTAGCAAGATAAAATGAACTTCTGTCATATCTGGATAAAGCTTTTCCGGTAAATTTCTCGCTCTCACCGTTATGGTAAAAATATGCCGTATCAAAATAGTTAACCCCGTTTTTATATGCCAAATCAATCATTTTCAATGCTTTTGTCTCATCTATTTTTCCTTCTTTAGTCACAGGGAATCTCATACATCCAAACCCCAACAGTGATACTTCAACCCCTATGTTTGGCATTTTCCTATATTCCATAAGAACCTCCTGATAATTGCATTTGCAAAATTAAAAATATGAAACTTAATAAATGTATTTTGGATGAATATACGGTATATCAGTATCATATCATAACTTTTTGCTATAATAAATGGATTATATTATATTTGAAATTTTTAATTATTGCAGGCTTAAAAACTTCTGCAAACGTATATAGATTACTTCTTGACTAATATTGTAAATTTTTTATAATTTATGTTGTTTTTTATTTCATTTTTACAGATTTTGTATTATAATAATATCAATTCCATTTTATGTAAGTCAGCATTACTGGAAAAGCCTTATTAAAAAAAGATTAAAAAAGGGGGTTAAAAAATGAAGAGAAAAATCTTATCGTTTTTGCTGGCTTTATTACTAATCATTCCTACATTACAAAGCGTGCCTACAGCGGAAGTATCTGCAGCAACAATTTATGAAGATTTTGAAAACGGTATAGGCGGTTGGGGACCCAGAGGCGATGAACTGGTAGAACTTACTACAGAAGAAGCATACTCAGGAAGATATAGCCTTAAAGTCTCCGAGCGAACAGAAACTTGGAACGGTGCTACCTGTGATATGACAGACGTATTAGAACTTGGAGTTACATATAATTTCAGCATTTATATTAAATATACAGGTAACTCCTATTCCAACACGCACAATTTCAGCCTGCAGCTACAGTACAACGACGGTGTGGATGACAAATACATGAATATAAAAACTGCTCCTGTAACAAAAGGCCAATGGACGTTACTGCAAGGAGAGTATACTGTTCCTACCGATGCTGAAAATGTACATATATATGTGGAAACCGAGTTTAAATCATCTCCGTCAGCTCAGGATTTAATGGATTTTTACATTGATGATTTTAAAGCCGTTCCTGCTGACTTGCCTGAAATTGAAAAGGATATTCCAAGCTTAAAAGATGTATTTGCAGATTATTTCCTCGTTGGATGTTCTTCTACTGCGGCCGAAATCGGTCCTTCACCGGCAAAAGACCTTGTACTTAAGCACTATAACTGTCTGACTTTCGGTAATGAGTTAAAGCCTGATGCAGTTCTTGACTATAACGCTACCATAGCGTATATGGAAGCAAGCGGAGACCAGACAAATCCTCAGGTAAATTTAAGGGCTGCCAGAACCTTATTTGAATTTGCGGAAAAAAATAATTTACCGGTAAGAGGTCATACACTTGTATGGCATAGCCAGACTCCGGACTGGTTCTTTAAGGAAAATTACTCTCAGGATTATTCGGCTCCATGGGCTTCAAAAGAAGTAATGCTTAAGAGATTGGAAAATTATATCAAGAACGTAATGAATCTAATTAAAGAAACGTATCCCAATGTAAAAATATATGCATGGGACGTTGTAAATGAAGCTGTTGATCCAAATACACCAACCGGTATGCGTAATCCCGGATCAAATAATGTCACACCCGGCAATTCCCTGTGGATGCTTACTGTCGGTGAGGAGTATATTGAAAAAGCTTTCGAATATGCGAGAAAATATGCACCTGCAGACTGTAAACTTTTTTATAATGACTATAATGAATACGAAGACAGAAAAAGCGATATGATTTACAACATCCTCGCTAGATTGAAAGAAAAGAACTTAATAGACGGTATGGGAATGCAATCCCACTGGACAATGGATTATCCAAGCGTAAGTATGTTTGAAGCAGCCGTAAGAAAATATAACACATTGGGCCTTGAAATGCACCTGACAGAAATAGATATGAGAAATCCTAATAACGATCCAGGTTCATTAAATAACCAGGCCAGCCGTTATAAGGCTTTCATTAAAAAAGCCGTTGATTTGAAAAAAGAAGGCATGAATATAACAGCCATAATTTTCTGGGGAATAACAGACAAAACCAGTTGGCTTGGCGGCTATCCGTTGTTATTTGACGCTAACTACAAGGCAAAACTTGCATATTACTCTATCGTAGAAGATTATATTAATGTAACACCGACACCTACTCCTACCGTTACACCTACGCCGCCTGTAACTCCGACTCCTACTCCTCCTATAACACCTACTCCTACACCTGTTCCGGGTGAAGCAAGACCTGTCGTATCTGTTACCACAACAACAGGCGGCAATACAGTAAATCAGAGTTACACCTTAACCGCAGAAAGCGGTACAATTAACCTATCAAAAGTTAAAATAGTTTTCACTGCTGACGGTATAAGTACGCAAGAACATAACTTCTGGTGCGACCATGCGGCTTTGCAGCTCGATGTTGAGCCATGGTATGTACCACTTACAAATAACGTCAAAGGAGAAATCAAGGACGGAACTCTGGTTCTGACTTTTGACAGTGATGCTAGTCTTTCAGCAGGACAGGGAACACTCGTGGCTAATATCCGTTTTGCCAAAAAAGACTGGTCAAATTACGATACACTTACCAATCCTGTAGTTAACGTTTATTATGACGGCCAACTTGTTCAATAAAATTTCGTAGCTTATGATGCAGTAACAAAGCCGGGGTACATTTTAAGTACCCCGGCTTATCTTTTGTTTTATTAAAAGAGTAACCTTTTATAATAAAACATATCAAATTTATTTTAATTTTTTATTATCAATGTTTTCGATAATTTTCTTTTTACTATTTACTATTGAACTATAACTAGAATTTCTAAAAAAATAAATATTATATACTCATTTTATAAATAAAAAACAGATTATAAATAAAAAAACAGAAAACATTATGTTTTCTGCTGGTCTTTTGCCTTATTCATTGAAAA
>CAZIHC010000190.1:0-5128 GCA_964538605.1 uncultured Herbinix sp.
AAAGCCAAAACGAAGAAAACCACAAAATACCGAACAGGGAGGAAATTTAAATGATTAAAGTTATGATCGTGGATGATGAACCGTATATCCGTCAGGGGCTTAGAATATTAATCGATTGGGAACAATACGGTTTTCGGATTACAGCGGAAGCATCAAACGGACATGAAGCGGTTGATGTATTGAAAAATACGGACATTGACTTGGTCATTACCGATATCAAGATGCCGCAGATGGATGGGCTTGAACTGATAGAATATACACGTAAACATATATCAAGTAATATCAGATTTATTATTTTGAGCGGGTTTTATGAGTTTGAATATGCCAAAAAGGCTATAAAATACGATGTTGCGGATTATGTTTTAAAACCGGTGCAAAGAGAAGAGTTAATAAAAGTGCTGGAAGAATATAAAGAGGCTTATTATCAGCATATTGAAAATTTAAAAAAGCAGCAGATGTCGGAACGAATTATTTTGGAAAGGCATTTGACTGCTCTTATGTCGGGAATATATGACAGGGAAAGTATTGATTATGTAAAAAGGTATTTAACCGATACGGCTAATATCAGGTATATCAGCATTGAGTACGATACAACCGACGAAAAATACAATCATTTGTCTGATGATGAAAAAGCCGGGGAGCAAAACCGCCTTTATGATGCGGTGAAAAAATGTCTTGGTAATCACTGGCATCATGTATTTATACCAAGTAAAGCAAACCGGGATTATTCTGTCGGTTTCATATATGCGGGTAAACTGGCAGAGATGGAAGGCCTTAAAGAAAAAGATTACATAAAAAAACTTCATATAAATATTAGTTCATTATTATCGTTTAAAATATATTTTTATATCGGTCAAAAAGTAGATGATATCAGCCTGATTTCCGAATCTTTCAAATCGACTACCATAGCAAAAAATTTTCAGTTGTATTCAAAAGTTATGGATATTGCTTTTTATGAGGAAATAAAAGATAAAATCAGTACGGAAAAGTATACGGTTGATAAAAAGCTTATAGATGACCTTATTAAAGTGATAGAAGAAAATGATATCGAACAGATAAATTCGGCGGTAGAAAATTTATACACTCACTTTAAGGAATTAGCCGGCGAACCTGAGATGATAAAGATAAGCATGGATTATTTTCTGTTTAATTTAATTAGCCTTGCAAGAGAATTGGATTCTGATTTCGATTATGAGGAAATTTATAAGATGGTAAGCCAGGGAGGATATGCCATAAGAGGAAGCGTAAACAATTTTAAAAAGTTTGCTCTGGAGTTTTCGGATTATCTTAATTCATTAAGAAAGAATGTCTTTGGAGGAATTCTTGCCGATATTGAACGGGAAATAACGGAAAATTATATGCATAATATAAGTTTAAAATCCTTAAGTGAAAAATATTACATTAACAGGGCATATCTTGGCCAGATATTCAAAAAGCAGTTCGGAGTTTCTTTTAAGGACTATCTGAATAATTACAGAATTGAAAAAGCCTGCGAGATACTGCTTCGGACCGATGATAAAATCTATGAAATTGCAGAAGCAGTGGGCTTTAACAATACCGATTATTTTATCAGTAAATTTGTACAAATAAAAGGAACCACCCCTCTGCAGTACAGGAAGCAGTTTTTGAATAAAATGATATAAATAATTATATATGAAAGTTAAAATATATAATTTTTTATATTTAACCTATACTTTTTAAATTGAGGTAATTGTGCAATAGTGCTAGAATATACTTGGCTGGGAATGGTGAATTGGTTATTATATAAAATTCACAGCTAAAAAGTATAGGGAGGAATAACATGAAAAAGATCAAGAAATTGCTTGTAGCAATCCTTGCAGTAACCATGTTAGCTGTTCTTTTTACCGGTTGTGGCAAAAAAGAACAGGAAGCATCCAAAGACACCAAAGTAACCGACACCGACAGCAAGAGTGATGACAAGAAGAGTAACGACACTACCAATACCACCGGTACGGAGAAGAAGGAAGAGAAGATGTTTACAGCATTCCATGCCGTACCCGGAACCGAAGTGCCCGATGACAACCGTATGTTAAGAAAGATAGCTGAGAAAATCGGTGCTTGGGCTAAAGTTACATGGCTTACCGGTCAGACTGCTGATGAAAGAATCGGTATTATGATTGCCGGTGGAGAATATCCCGATTTAATTACCGGTTCTACAGGAACAGCTGCCCTGATTGAAGCAGGTGCACTTATTCCTATCGACGAATATTGGGATAACTATCCTAATATCAAGAATTACCTTTCCGAGGAAGACTGGAATAAGGTAAGACATTCCGACGGTCATATTTACTTAATTCCTCAGTTCGGTATTATTAAAGGAAAAGAAATGGAAACCGAACATTGGGATGAGGCATTCTGGATTCAGAAGAAAGTTCTCATCTGGGCTGGTTTCCCTGTTATCAAAACCTTGGATCAATACTTTGATTTAATCGAAGATTATTTGAAAGCTCATCCTACAACCGAAGACGGTCAGGAAACCGTAGGATTTAGTATGAGTACAGAAGATTGGAGATACTTCGGTATCGAGAATCCGCCTCTGTTCTTAGCGGGTTATCCTAACGACGGTGCCTGCATCATAGATCCTGAAACAATTACTGCATTAGACTATAATACTACTGATATTGCATATCAGTATTACAAGAAGATGAGCGAAGTTTGGAGAAGAAACCTTGTTCATCCTGAAACCTATACTATGTCTTATGACCAATACATATCATTGCTGTCCACAGGTAGAGTATTAGGTATCCTTGACCAGGCTTGGAACTTCACAACAGCAACCCAGGCTCTGGAATCTCAGGGTAAATTCGGAGATACCTATGTTCCGCTGCCTATCACCATTGACGGTCAAAGACTTGACAGATGGCACAGCCCGGCCGCTCTGGACGTATCCAACGGTTTAAGTATTACCAAGAGCTGTAAGGATATTGAAGGTGCTCTTCAGTTCATCAACGATCTTCTTGATGACGAAATCATGAAGATGATTTACTGGGGTGAAGAAGGCGTAGACTATCTGGTAGATACCGACGGTACTTTTTATAGAACTCCTGAAATGAGAGAAAATATCAGAAATACCGACTGGGTAACCCAGAACATGGTAAGCGGTGCATATGCTTACTTCCCTCATTACGAAGGTCTGTTTGATGACGGCATCAACGCTATCAATCCTGATCAGCAGCCTAGAGAATACTTTGACAGCTTAGAGCCTATCGAGAAAGAACTTCTTGACGGATATGGATATAAGACATTCCTTGAATTCTTAAGTCCTAGTGTTCCTAATGAGCCTTGGTATCCGATGTGGTCTTATACCAATACCTGGACTACTGATACCGATTACGGCAGAGCTAAAGCTAAGATTGCTGAGCTTAAGCATGAATACCTGCCTAGGGCTATGATGGCTATGTCTGATGAGGAATTTGATGCCATCTGGAATGAATACATGGAAGTTTACAGAAGAGAAGTTGACATTGACGCATATCTTGACGAGCTTACTGCTGAAGCTCGCAGAAGAGCAGCAGTGGCCCGTGGGGAGTAATTTATAATATAGATTGAATGCCTTGTTGTATCGTATTTTCAAAATCGAATAACAAGGGATAGGTAGTTGCTAAATAGGGGTGTCTTAGAATATGGCATGTTTGCCATATAAGGCACCCCATATTTAAAGCTAAATATTGCGTGTTTGATTTACGAATTATGAGTGGAGGCTTATTATGAGCAAACGTAAACCGTATTTTCTGATAATAGCTGCCCTGTGTTTTTCAACCATTATAAGTTTGTTTCTTCCTTTCTTGCATCTTCCTCAGCAAAAGGGAGTTACCGGTGACGGATACGTAATAGATACGACTGTGGCAGCTTTAAACAGTAAAGTTGTAAAAGATGTAGCAAAAGAATCAGGCATTCCCAAAAGTATTGTCTATAATACAGCAAAAAATATTGTAAACGGAAAAGACAGGCAGACAATTGAAAGCAGGCTTAAAGAAGAGGAATATTTTATTATCGATATTTTAGCGGAAAGAATGAATGAGAAGGTAGCGGAACTTCAAGAATGGGGAGAACTGGATAAGCGCACATTTAACTATATTGACATGATAAAATTGTCAGCCTCCGTAATAAAAGATTTTGAACAGGATATTATAAGTGCTTATTTGGTTATTATTACTTTGATAATGACAGTGGTATTGTCTTTTGTGGCAGGCTTTTGGAAACTATTCAACAAAAAAATAAGCTCTTATAAACTGGTTAAGATAATATCACTGATTAATATAGCATTGTCCGGCCTGGGACTTTTATGTATCAATGCAATCAGTATTGGGGCTTTGCAGGTAGAAAGTTTTTATAAAGAAAACTTTGGTATAGGATTTATGTTCATTGCAGCGATTAATTTCCTGGTATTGGTCATTGCATCAATCGGAAATATGCATGAAAGCTGGGCAGGAATTGTCACATTCAAAATGATTTTAAAGCAGAAACAGCTTATTCTGATGACATTACCGTTTGTTGCCTTTGTAATCATATTCTACTTTTTACCTTTATGGGGCTGGATTATGGCTTTTCAGAATTACAAGCCGGCCTTAAAATCTAATCAGGTTTTTGTAGCTTGGAATAAGTTTCAGACCCTGTTTAGTGATGTAGACTTTATCATGGCTTTCAGAAATACCATAGCCATGAGCTTGATAAACCTTGTATTAAGCTTTGCTTTTGCAATCGGGTTTGCGCTGCTATTAAATGAAGTAACTAATGTAAAAGGTAAAAAGCTGGTTCAGACAATTTCTTATCTGCCGCACTTCCTTTCATGGATTATAGTGGCGGCAATTGTAAGAAACGTGTTGTCGGTAGACGGCGGCATGCTAAATGACTTATTGAAGAGTTTTGGATTGATCGATTCGCCTATCAACTTCTTTGTCAATCCGAAATATTTCTGGTGGATTATAGGTTTCTCGGTTGTATGGAAAGAAACAGGATGGAACAGTATCATATACCTGGCATCCATAACTTCGATAAACCCGGACCTTTATGAAGCCGCCTCCATTGACGGGGCAGGAAGGTTCAGGAAAATGATTCATATTACCCTGCCGGGAATAAGATCGACTATATTGGTGCTTCTTATTAT
>CAZIHC010000191.1:0-5085 GCA_964538605.1 uncultured Herbinix sp.
ATTTTATGAAACCGCTCTCGGCGAAGTAGATATGATAAAGGATGACGAGCTTCTCGGAAGCCCAAGCTACAGCAAGGCATACGAGAGGGTTAAAGCCTTTAAGAAGGCTGCCCAGGCGGCTTATGAGAAAACCGGAAGAAAAGTTTTATATCTTGTCAACGTCACAGACGGTGCCTCAACCATTATGGACACTGTTAAAAAAGCCGTTGAAGCCGGAGCAGAGGCAATTATGATTAACTTTGCAGCGGTAGGGTACAGTATGCTTCAGCATATTGCAGGTTCGGTTGATGTACCTGTTTTGGCCCATTGTGCCGGTGCCGGCATGTTTTATGAGGGTGTAATAAGCGGTATGAGTTCCCCGCTGGCCGTAGGCAAACTTACAAGGCTTGCGGGAGCGGATACGGTTATGGTAAATACCCCGTATGGCGGTTATCCGATGCTGCATCAAAAATACATACAGATTGTAAAACAGCTTACTCTTCCTTTTTACGATATAAAGCCCACCATGCCTTCTATCGGCGGTGGAGTACATCCCGGTATGGTTGAAAAGTATATTAAGGAACTGGGAAATGACATTATTCTTGCCGTAGGAGGAGCAGTTCAGGGGCACCCTATGGGAGCTGCAGCAGGAGCCAACGCCATGATGCAGGCTATAAATGCGGTTATGGCAGGCATTTCTTTGGAGGAAGCGGCCAATGAAAAGGAAGAATTGGCGATTGCGCTAAAACTTTGGGGTAAGAGATAAGGAGTTATGTGTAAAGCTTTTTTACCAAAGAAATAGGTAAATGAGCAAAGGATAAATTTTAAACGAACCGAAGATATTTAAATGTACAAAAGATAAAATATTTACTTTGATATACGGACCAGATGATAAACCGGAGATAAGGTTAAGAAAAACTAACTTTTGATTATATTTCGGGATATATTTAAAGATCATATATTAAGATAAAGAAAAGATTTAATATAAAAATGCAGACACTTAATTTAGACTAAACTTAAATTAGTGTACAGATTAAAATAAATTTGCTTTATTTTACCAAAGGCAAAATTAAAAGTGCCTTAGAGGGTTTTTAAAAAAGCTGAAAATGATTTAAGAAATTTATAGAAAATTTTATAAATACCGATAATAAAATATAACCTATTAGTTGAAATATGAACATTATTGATAGGATTTTAAGATCCCTGTAAATAATGTTCATTATTTTTTGCAAAAATTATCGGTATTTTTTTTTGGTAATAGATGATAATAGTAATCAATTACTGATTGACATACATATAGTAGTATAATATAATATATCATACAATATGTTGTGCCGAATAAAACCTAAAGGTTTTTCTAAATATAATTAATAAATAATTCAAAAGAATAAAACCGACAGGAAGGAGTACGGAAATGGAACAATTATTATCAGAGAAATTTTTAAGTACATATCGCAACGCAAAAAATCCGCTCAGTCCGATAGGGGAGTTTGTTTATCTACGAACCTATTCAAGATATCTTGAAGATAAGAAAAGGCGTGAAACATGGTTCGAAACGGTTCTTCGTACTACGGAGTATAATGTAGGCCTGGGTATCAAGTATAAGAAGAAAATGGGAATAAATATAAATATGGACGAGGAGATTAAGGAAGCTGAACTTTTATTTGACAATTTATTTAATCTCAGAACATTTACTTCCGGAAGAACCCTTTATATGGGCGGAACCGAGATTGTGGAAGAATATCCTTTATCCAACTATAACTGTGCTTTTACCAATATAGAGAAATTGTCCGATCTGGTGGATGTTTTTTACCTGCTTATGATAGGAAGCGGAGTAGGAGTCCGTATAATCAGGGATTTAATCAGAAATCTGCCAAAGGTACGCCGTATAACTTTGGAAAGCAGATATGACGGTACCATAAGGTCCGTTACATCCAAAGAGGAAATGGAAAATACCAGATGCATACATGATGATAAGGACGATTCTCTTTCCGTAATTATTGTGGGCGACAGTAAAGAGGGCTGGTGTGATGCCCTGGACAGCTTTTTTAAGCTGGTTACCCTTGACGAATATAAAAATGTAACCAAGATAATTATTGATTACAGTTATGTAAGGCCAGAAGGTGAGAGGTTAAGAAGGTTCGGAGGACGGGCTTCCGGCCATAAATCTTTAAAAAAGATGTTTGAAAAAATAAATCGGGTTATAAACCGCAGACAAGATGGCATTTTACGGACAATTGACATACTTGATATTGCCACAATCATCAGTGAGAATGTGGTATCCGGCGGGGTCAGAAGAAGTGCCATGATGGTAATTTGCGATGAAGACGACGATGAAGTTATAAATGCAAAACGCAATATATACAAAGTTATCGACGGCAAATGGATAGAGGATACCGAAATATCCCACAGAAAGATGAGCAATAATTCCGTACTTTACACTGAACGCCCGTCTAAGGAGAGGATTAGAGAGATTTTAGAATCAATCAAGATAAACGGAGAACCGGGCTTTATAAATGCGTCGGAAGCCTTGAGAAGAAAGTCATTTTTCCAGGGCTGCAATCCCTGCGGTGAAATTCTGCTTAGGTCAAAACAGTGCTGCAATCTTACCACCAATAACCTGATGGGATTTGTAAAAGGATCGGTTTTGGATGAAGAAGAGCTTAAGAAAATCATCAGGCTGTCTACCAGAGTGGCAATCAGGATGACTTTGGTTGACGTGGAACTTCCCGAATGGAATAAAGTTATGCAGGAGGACAGAATTATCGGGGTTTCCCTTACCGGCATAATGGATATGGTAAACAAAACCGGTATGAGCTATGATGAACTGGCAGGCTTGCTCTCGAGATTGAAAGAAGAAGTTCATAAAGAAGGGCACCGTTACTGCAAAGAACTAGGAATAGAACCTCCAAGTCTTATGACAACCATTAAACCGGAGGGAACTTTATCTATGCTTCCTTGTGTAAGCAGCGGAATCCACTTTGCTCATTCCAACTATTATATCCGCAGGATTAGGATTTCCGTAAACGATCCTTTGTATAAAATGATTGAGAAACTTGGATGCTATCCGATTTATAATGAAGTAGGACAGACAGATGAGGACTGTACCATTAAGGTAATCGAATTTCCGGTTAAGGCGCCCGAAGGCAAAACCAAGTTTGATGTGGGAGCCATAGAGCAACTGGAGCTTTATAAAATGTCAATGAAACATTGGACCGACCATAATACCTCTATAACTGTCCATGTCAGAGACCACGAATGGGATGACGTGGCACAGTGGGTTTATGATAATTTTGACGATATTGTCGGAATTACCTTCCTGCCCTTGTCCGAAGAAACTTATCCTCTGCTTCCTTTTGAGCGTACTACTAAGGAGGACTACGAAGAAAGGATACAAAAAATTAAACCTTTCGATTATGAACTTCTGGCGAAATTAGAAAATGACGATATCCATGACATAATTGACAAAGAATGTGAAACCGGTGCTTGTCCTATCAGATAGATTCAGGTGTTTTAAAAAATCCATGTAAAAATGTGACCAATATATGTGATATGAATATCAATACAATTTGTAAGTAAACAATATTATAATGTTAAGCATAGGTAAACGGCATTAGGCATATGATTTGATAAGAAAACTTTGCGGAAGTTGAATCACATGCCTGGATGCCGTATTTTTGTTGCCAAGAATGTTATGATACAGGAAATGCATTATAAAGAACAGGTTATTTTGACCTATACCGTATATTATCCATATCTGTCTTCTGCATATAATCTGTTAATTTTGGAGCAGATAAATGCCTATTACAGGACCAAGGCCATGATGTATATAAATAAAGAAATCAAAAACCTTTATCTGCAGGCGATGGTTGATTATGAATATGCACTGGCCAATCAGTTTCCGTTCAGACAGTATGAGGTATATGCGGATTTTACCGTGACATACAATAGGGATTGCATTTTGAGTTTTTATTTTGACCGATATGTATATACCGGAGGGGCCCACGGGTCTACGGTCCGCAGTTCCGATTCATGGAATCTGGCCTGCAGCAGGCCGCTTTCCATTGCGGACCTGTTCCCTGCCGGTACGGATATAAGGGAATATTATATAATGGAAATAATTAAGCAGATAAAAAATGAACCTCAAAACGAAATAATGATGTATTTTGATGACTATGAAAATCTTGTAAGGCAAAATTTAAATATGAACAACTTTTATTTAACAGACGAAGGGGTTGTGATATATTTTCAGCAGTATGAAATCGCTCCTTATGCCAGCGGTATACCTGAATTTTTAATACCTTACTCCGCAGACGGAGCTGCATTACCTGAATACTGCTGATATATGGTTATACAAATGGCCTTATGAGTATGATTTTGGACTTATATCAGGAAATCGGAGTCTTTCTTTAAGCGGTTATATTTGCCGGTTGTAGATAAAAAAACATTGACCGGATGTTATCTGGTCAATGTGATTTTGTGGGACATAATTTTGCTTTTTACGAGATTTATAAGAGCAAGCATCGGGAATATTTCCAGTCTACCTGCCAGCATATCAAACATCAAAACAAATTTGGACAGGTTTGAAAAATCACTGAAATTGCCCATAGGACCAACTTTTTCAAGTCCCGGACCTATATTATTTAATGTAGCCGCAACAGCTGTAAAGCTTGTAGTAAAATCTTGATTGTCCAATGATACTATCAGGAGTGATGCGGCGAATATGACTATATAGGCGACAAAAAATACATGGATGGAACGAATGGTTTCGTTTTCAATTTTCTTTCCGTCCATCTTTAAAACTCTGACGCTGCGTTTATGCATAAGTGAAGAAACTTCATGACGTACCGTTTTAATAAGGATAACAATACGGGAAACCTTCATACCGCCTCCGGTACTGCCTGCACAGGCTCCGATAAACATTAAAATTACAAGAATTACTTTTGAAAATGTAGGCCAATAATTAAAGTCTACAGTGGCAAATCCGGTTGTAGTGATTATTGAAGAAACCTGAAAAGCCGCAGAGTGAATTGCACCCAAGAATCCTTTTGAACCGCCGGTATTTAAGGATATCAGAAAAATAGAAGCAGCTACAATTGATACATA
>CAZIHC010000192.1:0-5074 GCA_964538605.1 uncultured Herbinix sp.
GGTTAATATAACCATTTATAATACATCAAAGAAAAAGTTGGACAGTATTGAATATGAAACAAAAAAATATGATTATAAGCAATTTAATTAAAATTATGTTGAAACAGCGTGACAGACATTCGACTATTAATGAATTTTATCTATAACGTTAATTATAAACACCTGTATGAGCAATTTAAAAACAGAAAACAGCTTCCAGTGCTATAAGTCGGCATAAAAGTACTGGAAGCATTTTGTTTTTAAGAGCTCTTCAGCAAAGGAAAATTACAACCTACCGGATATAGGTGTTGCCGTCTAAGGGTATAAGCACTTGAAGAGGAGGAGTTCCTGCAACAACACCTATGGCATATATGGTGTAAAACCTTCCGGATTCCAATAGAATGTTTGGAACATATAGAATTCTTTGACCTGTACCTGAAATCTTAAGGTTAAAAGTATATGTTCCCGGATTAAAAGGTATATATTGAGTTATTCCTGTATATGTTACATTGCCAAATATTATATTCCCGCCCTGTATCTCTACATCAACAGCAGGTGCGTTGGGGGAAAGATTTACAAACCTTAGCATTAGGTTACCGGCGGGAATGTTTATGCGGGGTTCTTCTATCCGAAGTAAGGTAATGCTTGAGGGTATACCTACGGCCGCTATGGTAAATATTGACCCGCCAGGTATGTTAATTACTGTACTTAGGATTGGATTGACTGTTTGACCTGCGGGGAAGACGGTTATATTGTAGCTTGCGCCGGGAAGTGCCAAATATTCGGTAAATTGCCTATAACTCAGATTTCTTGCAATGGGGCTTCCATTTGCATATATATCGACGGCCGGAGCATTCGGTACAGCATGCAGAAGTCGGATGTACGAAGGTATTATTGGCTGCCTGGGGTAAAGGTTGTATGGATAACCATAAAAATCGGTATACATTTATTGATAGCACCTCATTTTATTTTTTATGACATAATATTCATAAAATATGCAAAAGGTTCACATAATGTTATAATAATATCAGTGTTTCTGAATATTTTCTGTTATCTGGAAATCCAAACGGATGGTGTAAAAATGGCAAAAGTAATTTTGATATGCGGTAAAATTTGCAGTGGAAAAAGCTATTATTCTAAAATGCTAAAGCAGAAAATTAATGCTGTTATTCTGTCCTGTGATGAAGTGGTATTTGATTTGTCAATGGAGAACATTGGTGATAAGCACGATGATTTGGTATGTAAGATAAAAAAATATTTATATAAAAAGTCACTGGAAATTATTGAAGCAGGAAACAATGTCATTTTGGATTTTGGTTTCTGGAGCAAAAAGGAACGGGACGAAGTATCAAGGTACTATATGGAAAGAGGTATTGATTTTGAGTGGCATTATATTGATATTTCCGATGAAGAGTGGAAGAGAAATATAAATGAAAGAAATGATCTGGTATGTAAAGGTCTTTCCAGGAACTTTTTTGTAGATGAAGGACTTTTGAAGAAAATGGAATCAATATTTGAAGAGCCTTCAAAAGAAGAAATTGATGTGTGGTATATTTATAAAAGATTGTGAAAATCAGGTAAAATAAGTTAATTAATAACTTTTAATATTAACAGTTTTAATACATATAAAGTAGTACTGGTTGACTTTATTAGACAAAATTCGTATAATAAAAACAGTAGTGTTTATTCATAGGTTTTTAACCAATATGCACATCAAGTACCTGCCAATCATAAGATTGCTGGTCGCAAGGTTTAACGGAATTGTCTGGAAAAGAAATTAAGGCATGGAAAAGTTTTTACAAATAATCCCTTTTACCTGGAGGATTTATGAATAATTTGTCGAATATAAATAAATTGCAGTTATCCTAATTTTATATTTTTATGAAGGGTAGAAGGAGGCTTATATATTTATGCCTTTACCATATATATTTTCGCTGTTGTTTCTTATTACAACTGCAGTTCTATTGTTTTATGGCTTATTTGTTCTGTCGCTAAATATAAAGTCGTCACTTCATATATTATTTTTTATCCTTTGTTTATGTTTGTCTGTGTGGTCATTTTCCTTATCTATTTCCAATACTGCACAGGATTATGAAACATGTTTATTTTGGAGAAGAGTTGGAACCTTAGGATGGGGGACTTTTTTCAGCTTTTTGCTGCATTTTATTGTTATTATTACTGAAAAAGCTGATATTTTGAAGAGAAAATGGATATACATTCTTATGTATTTTCCAGCTGCTTTGAATGTTTTTGTTTTCGGCCTATACGAAAAAATTGCTGTAAAACAGTATAATCTCGTAGAGACAAGTTCCGGATGGGTTAATGTTTGCTGCAATACATTTTGGAATTGGATGCTGTATGCATATGACTTGAGTTTTTTCCTGGTAGGGTTTACGTTGTTAGTCCGCTGGGCTGTTAAATTGGAGGAAGGGGATAAAAAGAGTAAAGCCTATTTGATATGTTTACTGTTTGCTTGCAGTTTTGTAGCAGGAACTTTGTCTGAAGTTATTATAAATTCCATGTTTTCAATTAAGATACCTCAAATAGTTCCGTTACTTTTTATTATTCCAATGACTCAAGTGCTTTACTGTATCAAAAGATACGGATTTATGCTTAAGAAAAAAAATAGCGACTCCTCTGATTTTCATAGCATTCTTAATGAAGACAGCCGGGAGAGGTTATATCTTAATTTTAGTATAGCCTTTTTGTTAGGAGCCTTTGTCAATATCGGAAGCATGTATTTTACTAAAAGGGCAAACTTGGAACCGGTTTTGCTGTTTAGTGCTTTTATGATATTTATCGGGATTGGACTTCAGGCTATTCAACAGCTAAATATCAGATTGAGCTATAAAGATTTGCTTTCGAATATAATTTTATCAATTTCAATTCCGATTATTACGCTGAGGTATTTTGATTATAGTGCCATTTATGCCGGTATAATCCCTGTGTTATTCATCGTTACGTCAATAGCGTTCAGCCAAAAGCACATACTGGTGTTAAATGGGATTTCTTCATTATTTACTCTTGTCTGGATTTGGATAAATTCTCCTTCTACTATGATTGTTAGGTTTACACATGTAGATCATGCCGTTAGAATAATTATGCTGCTGTCAATATTTATAGTTGCCTACTATATTAACCGTGTATATAGCGGAAGGCTTATAGAGAACGAAGAAAAGTTAAATGCACAGAAACTCCTTTCCCGTATATCTTCAATATTTATAAATACTAATGAGAGCAATCTTGAAGACAGGATAAATGAAGTTCTTAAATTGTGTGGAAATAATTTTAAGATAGACCGCACTTATGTGTTGTTTTTTCCCAACGGTCAAAAGGCAATGAAATATTTTGAATGGTGTTCCGACTGCGAATCACCTATAAATGATGCTGCAAAAGAAAAAGAGGCCAGGAAAGTTTTTGAGTTATTGGATATGAATCCGTTTCAGCAGCAGGAATTCGATAGCTTGCCATATTTGGCTGCCACCACGGAAGAATATATGGAAAAAGAATATGTCAGAGACGAAGAGACAATATCTACCATTATAAATCCATTAAGGGACAAGGACTGTGTAATAGGATTGATGGGATTTGAATGTGCCAGACATAAGTTAAAATTTAAAGAATATCATAAAGAAACTTTTAAAGTTCTGGCACATATGATTTCAGACATAATGTTAAAGGTGGATGCTGAAAAGGAAATTAATTATAGGGCTAATTATGATTCCTTGACAGGGCTTCCAAACAGGGCTATGTTTATGAATCAGGTAAGAGGAGCCATAAAATTGGCGGAACGTTCGGAAAAACTTGTTGGAATTGCTTTTGTGGACATAGATTCTTTTAAATATGTTAATGATACTTTAGGCCATGATGGTGGAGATTCCCTGTTGATGAAAATTGGAGAACGGATTTCAAGTTGTCTGCGTCTGTATGATATTGTGGCACGTTTTGGAGGGGATGAATTTGTAATAATGATTCCTCAAATTTCTCATGTTGAGGATATATGTGCAGTGGCGGAGAAAATTACTAATAGCTTCAAACACCCGTTGACAGTGGGCAATCAGGAGTTTTTTATTACTGTCAGCATGGGCATTTCTGTATATCCTATTGACGGCAATGAGGTGGAAAGCCTGGTTAAAAATGCAGCTGCAGCAATGTACATTTCAAAAGAAAACGGAAAGAACAAATATACCATGTGTTCATCTTTTTTGCAAAAGCAAATTGAAGTAAATGCGAGCCTTACAAACAGTTTGCATCTTGCAGTTCAAAGAAAAGAATTTATTTTAAACTACCAGCCCCAAGTTGATGCGCAAACTGGCGAAATAGTAGGAGTGGAAGCTCTGATTAGATGGAATCATCCGCAAAAAGGATTAATATCACCGGGAGTGTTTATTCCATTGGCTGAAAAAAATGGACTTATTAATCATATTGGTCAATGGGTGCTTCAGGAGGCATGTGAACAAAATAATAAGTGGCAGAAAATGGGGCTTAAACCGATAAAAATGGCTGTAAACTTGTCTTTAGGTCAGTTTTTGAATCCCAATCTGGTTGAAATTGTAGAAAACATACTCAAAAAAACCCAGATGGATCCGACTTATCTGGAGTTGGAAATTACTGAAAGTATCGCTACCTATGATGCCGAATACATTATTAATACACTGAACCGGCTTAAAGACCTTGGAGTTACCATTTCCATAGATGACTTCGGTACGGAATATTCATCCTTGAGTAGATTGAGAATTATGCCGGTTGACAAGATAAAGATTGATATGAGATTTACACAGGGTATATATAGGGGAACTAAGGATGAAAGCATTATAAAGGTGATGCTGCAGTTGGGAAAAATCTTTGGGCTCAAAGTTTTGGCAGAAGGTGTGGAAAATGAGTATCAGTTGAGATTTCTCAAAGAGAATCAGTGTGATGAAATTCAAGGTTTCTATTTTTATAAACCGATGCCTGCAGAAGAGCTGGAATTGATTTTGAGGGGAAAGTAGAATATTTAGTTCAGCCTAAATCTTTTCTCAATGAAATATATCAAAAAAAATTAATATTTTTTGTCCTTTTTATCCCCATCCTTTTTATCATAAAATTATAATAT
>CAZIHC010000193.1:0-5072 GCA_964538605.1 uncultured Herbinix sp.
CTTCGTCTGACAGTTTCTCTTTTTTATCGCCAATTGAAAGGACAAGTGTAGTTACAAAAATCCCTATTCCAAGTCCCATCAGATAATACTTAAGTTTCATTTTTATTACACATCCTATTCTTATTGTCCCTTACTGAAAAGGTCGACTATAAGCTTGACCTCTCCTTGTCCTATTCCCAGTTTTTTTGATATTTCCAGAACCGACATGCCCTGAGAATACAGATTAAGTATTTCTTCATTATTTAATGAAGCCGGTTGGCTGTCAATCGGATCTTCTCTGAAACTCTCCGTGTTTATATGGGGATTTATATTTCTAGGTCCGTTTTCAGGCTTAACATCTTCCATACTTCTTAAAAGAACTTCTCTGGCATTACGCTGTGCATCATTTAATTCCTTAATTGTTTCTTTAAGCTCTTTTTCCTTGTTGGTAAGCATATTATAGAGAAAAATAACTTCTTCATGGTTACGATCTATTTTTTCAAGAATTTGATCCGAGTATTCGCTTACAGCCATAATTTTTTCGTTGGAAAGCTTGCTTAAATACTCCTCGGTCCTGTTTATAATTTCTTCGCTTAATAAGGATAAGCTTTCACCGTATTGCTTAACAGCTCCGCTTTCATAGGAATCGGCTTCACTTTTTACTTCCGGGCTTCTGATTAATAAACTGCTGACTATTACTATAGCCGCTCCTATTACAAGCATTATTATTTCCAATAAATCCACCGTCTACCACCTTTTCCGCAACTAAATATAGCCATATTTCATATTAAAATGTCAATTCCTCCGGGCCGTCCGCCGGTATTACCGGTCTTTTTATTGTTGCTTTCTTTTTGCTTCTTTTTATATTTTGGCCCTTTATATTTGTTTCGGCTTTCTTCCTTGGCGTCATATCTGAATTCATTATTTTCACTTTTTGTTGTTTCTACCGGTCTTGACGCCTCAGCCTGTATAATGTTCTGAAAATTTTTGCTGATTTGCACTTGTTCATGTTGTATCTTCTGCTTCTGTAAATTCATGTACTGGGAAGCATCGTGGGATTTTACAATATCAATCGGTCTGATAGGCATTTTTCATTCCCCCTTAACTTTAAAATTTTTAATAACCGGGGAGTCAATATTGTTATGCCATATGTAAGTCATGTTAAAGGTAAAACTTTTATATCGGCCCTGTCACGAATAAACTTGCTGTGTTGTATGGTATCCCTGACATAGTATATAACATTGGAAATTATAATTTTTGTTCCGGGATAAACGGTGTCGAATACTTTAATCGAGCCTGCCTCATTATTCTCTACTTCAACTTTAAGCATTTCATACCTTTCCTGGGCTTCTGCAAGCTGAGTATTAAGCTGGATACTGGCATTGGTTAATTGCTTAAGTGTCTGAAGCTTACTGTAATCAATATTACCACCGGATTGAAGCTTCTTACGGATTATAGATATGGTCTGAGCAATCTTTTCTTTCTCTGCCTTTATGGCCACAATCTTTTTCTCCGTCTCCCGAAACTCATCCAAAATTTGCGGGTCTATACCTACCTCTAGCATAGTACTGGTTCCCATTGTGGATCCTGCAGTCTTGACGGAAATCATTGTTCCGGAACGGATTACACCTCCGGTTACAAAACCTCTTCTTCCTCCGACTATAATCTCTCCTCGTGCAGATACCTTGCTGTGCATAATGGAATCCGTATTAATATAACCACCGGCAATTACCTCTGCATTCTCAATGAATTTAGTAATTATATTGCCGTTTGCCTTTAGGATTCCCTTGTTCATTCCCTGCATGCCCCGTCTTAAGATTATATGACCTCCGGCTTCTATATAAGCCCCTTCTACTACACCGTGAACCTCAATATCTCCCTTGGCCTTAATTGAAAATCCGGTAATGACATTTCCTCTGACAACTACATTTCCGTCATATTCTATATCTCCTGTGGATGAATCGACATCCGCAGGTATTTCAAATACATCCGACACAAAGACTTTACCGTCTACCAGCGAAACATGTCCGTCTACCTCTGCGTAAAGCCTAAGGCCGTCTTCGGATTTTATAACTTTGGGTCCGTACTTGAGTGTTTTATTGTTAACTTTTCTTGGACGAATGATTTGACCAAAAACATCCACTCCGGGCTTGCCGTAATCCACCGGAGTTAAGGTAGCCAAAAGGTCCCCTTTCTTGCAATGGCAAATTATATCCAGTTTATGAAAGTCAACGGACCCGTCTTCGTTTGTCTTAGGCTTCATTGTCAAGTCAGTATTAAAATGATAAATAATTTCTGCATCCCGTCCTTCTACAGGCGGAGTCGCTTTGGCCAAAACGTAATCGGTACAGTATCTTCGGTCATTAAGAAATTGAAAAATTTTAACCTCATCTATTCCATGTCTTACTCCAGCCTGATGAAGGCCAGCAATTATGTCTTCTCTTGAAAGCAGGTTACCGCCGTTGCTGGGGGCATAAAATCTGCATAATGCATACATTCTTTGTTCGTCTATGGTTATTTTCATATACTCATCCTGTGGAAGCAGTATCGACGATGTAAGTTTTACCTCCGCCTCCTTCTTAAGATTAGCCATTGCCCATCCTAATGAAGATTTATCATACTCAAATATTCTCTTTTCAGCCAAATAACTGCTGATTTCATCGTATTTAAGGCCTTTTCCCCCGGGTTCTTCTGCAAAAAGTTTCAAATACGTTCCGTCATCCTTAATAATTAATTGAAAGTAAGCATTTCGTGGCCCCATCTTTACCTCCTTCCATAATCTTTCGTATCAACCCTGACTGTTTTTAATATATCCCATGTATCCATGTGTTCTCTTATTCAACTAAAAACTGGTCAGAACGTCGATATTCACACCCAACATTTTTTTCATTTTTTGCAATGCTTTTGTATGCAACTGAGAGATTCTGGACTCGGAGACCTCCAATATTTTGCTGATCTCCTTCAAAGTCAGCTCTTCATAATAGTAAAGAACAATGACTTTCTTCTCTTTCTCAGTCAATGTATCTAAAACCTTAGTCAAAATTTCTTTCAGCTCCTGCCTTTCCACAATTTTATCCGGCTGATCAAACGTTGCCGTAAAAAATTGCTCATTTTTTGCTTCGGAGCCTTGTTCCAGAAATTCATCTAAGGATATAATATTCGTTATCTTGGTTTGATTTTGCCAATTTTCCAGTTCCTCAACACTGATATCCAGTTCCTGGGCTATTTCTTCATCATTTACATCCCTGCCATATCTGGCTTCAAGACTTCTGTATGCATTTTCAAGTTTTCTTTGCTTTTGACGAATACTTCTTGGAATCCAGTCCATTTTCCTTATCTGGTCCAGAATGGCACCTCTTATTCTTAATGAAGCATATGTTTCGAACTTATATCCCTTTGTATAGTCATATTTGTCAATTGCATCAATTAAACCAAATATACCGTATCCGACAAGATCGTCATATTCGACATTATACCCCAAATACATACTGAGGCGTCCTGCAACAAGCTTAACAAGTCCGGCATATTCAATTATTATTTTTTCGCGAAGTTCAGGAGTTTTTTTCCTTGCATATTCCTCCCAGAGCTTTTGCCTGTTATCAGTATTCATACTGCCTCCTAAGTGTATTAAAGCCTATCCCCATTATAGTTTTTGCCGCAATATCATGGTGTCCGTTCATTTACGGGACTAGTCTTTTGCGGGACCGGTCTTCTTTTTTGATTCCTTATTATTTTCCTTTATATTATTTTCTATATTATTTTCATTATTATTTTCTTTTTCATCTTCCTTGTCAGAATTTTCATTATTGGTTACGGTATCCTTTTGGTCGTCTTTTGATCGTTTTGCTATCAGTGTCTTTACTATAATCTCTTTAGCTATCAATCCTATTATATAAAATACAATCAGGACTATAAGCAGCCGCTTAAGACTGGTCAGCAAATCGGTCTTATTTGATATGTCCAGTATACAGGTTATGGCACCGGCAATAAGCATAATCAGAGCCGGCAAATATCTTTCACGCATTTTCCCACCTTCCGTTCTCGGCCTGTCGTACAAGTCAAAAAATCAGATAATTTTTAATTCTCTTCCTACAGCTTTGATATGTAACATGCCTGTTTCAGAATAAAATTCTATGGTCCTTCCGTAATTGGCCCCCGTATCTTCAGCCAAAATCCGAATACCCAACTGGGCCAGCTTTTCTTTTGTTGCCTCTACATTGCGGTCACCGATACGCATCATTTCAGAACTGTTCCCGAAATTGAACATCTGCGCTCCTCCTGCAATTTTCGCAACCAAATTATATCTGTTTGCCCCGATGTCCAACATATCTTTGATAAGCATATCAATAGCTGTGTCGGCAAATTTGTATTTATTTGAATTGTTTATAATTTTTGTGCTGTCCGGAAGCATTATATGTGCCAAGCCTGCAATTTTACTGACCGGATCATATAAAACAATCCCTACACAGGAGCCCAGACCCAAAGTCGTAATGACGTCCGGCGCGACGCATACATTGGCATCAGCCATGCCTACTTTTATAATTTTGCTCATTTATTCACCCTATAATCCCAACGAATTTAGAATGGCTTTGTATGAGTTTAAAGTCGGTATAAGGATAAAATAACCGTTGACAGATTTTTCTTTATCACCAAATTCGGTTTCAATAAGCAGAGCCTTGTCACCTATTTTTCCGAATTCGATAGCCGGAACACTTAAAATTGCTCCGGCCATGTCTATGGCCATATAAGGTATACTGGAAGTTATGGTCAAATTTGTCAAAGTGGATAGAGATGAAAGGTATGCGCCGGCTATAATATTACCTATTTCACTTAATGCCGATAATTCCATATCGTTAAACTCATAATCGCCAGATAAATCATCCGGTTGCGGATTACCGAGAAGTATATTGACAAGATACCTCGAAGCAGGCATATCCATCATAAACATCATCATGCCGTCTATGTCATTCTCAAGAGTAAACAAAATGCCAACCACTATTCTGTCCGCTCCGCCGACAATATCGGCAAGATTTTTAAATTCCAGCAATTCTACATTGGGTACCTTCATGTCTATTTTACTGTTAATCATCTGA
>CAZIHC010000194.1:0-5017 GCA_964538605.1 uncultured Herbinix sp.
CCCACTCTCTATTATTTACATATCTAGGTTCTGCGTACATCGCAATTAGCTCGACTAATATTTTTCGTATGGTTTCTAAGAAGTTATCCCAGTTCATATTGATCCTTTCAGCCTATAAACTAATCCTTAATTATGTAACCAACCCCGCGGACAGTTGAAATCAGATGGATTCCGTATTTTTCATCTATTTTTTGCCTAAGATATCTTATGTAAACATCAACCACATTGGTATCTCCGAAATATTCATAATCCCATACCTGATTTAATAGCTGTTCTCTGCTTAAAACAATGTTTTTATTGCGAACCATATATTCCAGAAGTTCATATTCTTTTTTGGTAAGGGTAAGTTCCTCATCTTTATAGAATACACTGCGGCTGGCCAGGTTTAGTTTTAAATCTCCTATTTGAAGAATGTCATATTTAGGCTCTTTCTGGTTTCTCTTTCTGTTTAAGGCAACACGAATTCTTGCCAGAAGTTCTTCTATGGCAAAAGGCTTTGTCATATAATCATCGGCACCGGTATCAAGTCCTGCTACTTTGTCAGATACATCGTCTTTGGCCGTAAGCATAATGATAGGTACCTGTGATTCCTGACGGACTCTGCGGCATACCTCAATACCGTTTAAACCCGGAAGCATAATATCCAGAATAATCAAATCTATATCCTCATTCAAAGCCGTTTCCAGGCCTTTTCTCCCGTCACCGCATATTAAAACGTCATAACCCTCATGTCTTAATTCCAGCTCCAGAAATCTGGCAATTTTCATTTCATCTTCTATTATTAATATTTTTGCCATTTGATTACCCTCCCATATCCATAGCAATCCTAATTATAGTTACTATTGTATATTTAATAAAAATAATTTTCAACATTCCAAGGTTAGAATTCCATTAAAATTAGATCAAAAAGTATTTTTATGTGGCAATATAGCAAAAAACAGCCGCCTGATAGTTTACTGACAGACGGCTGTTTTACATATTTATATTACGATAATTTTGCTTATTTAATTACAGTACGCTTTTTACCGCTTTTACAACATTTTCAACGGTGAAACCGAATTTCTTGAAGAGTATATCGGCAGGTGCAGAAGCACCGAAGCTGTTCATAGCAACAGTAGTTCCGTCTAAGCCGACATATTTGCCCCATCCGAAATATGACAAGGCTTCTACAGCAACTCTTGCTCTTACATTCTTCGGAAGGACTTTTTCTTTATATTCTTCAGGTTGTTGTTCAAATACATCCATTGAAGGCATACTTACTACTCTTACATCAATGCCTTCTTTTCTTAATTCTTCCTGAGCACCAAGGCCAAGCTGTACCTCGGAACCGGTTGCAATAATAATTGCATCAGGAACTTCTTTCTCAGAATCAGAAATTATATAAGCACCTTTTAATGCTTCCTTGGAAGAGCCCGGAAGCTGAGGAAGGTTCTGACGTGACAAAACGATAGCTGTAGGAGTCTTTGTTGAAGTAATGGCATAATACCATGCAGCAATACATTCTGTTGCATCAGCCGGACGGTAAACGGTAAAGTTAGGCATAGCGCGAAGCATTGCCAGCTGTTCGATAGGCTCATGGGTAGGTCCGTCTTCTCCTACACCTATACTGTCATGGGTTAATACATAAATTAAAGGTTTTTCCATCAATGATGACAGTCTGGCCATAGGTTTTACATAATCACTAAATACAAAGAAAGTTGATACAAAAGGCTTAAGTCCGCCGTGAAGAGCCATTCCGTTACCGATACCTGCCATTGCCAGCTCTCTTACGCCAAAATGAATATTGCGTCCCGAATAATTATCCTTGGAGAAATCTCCGGCATCTTTCATAAGAGTCTTTGTTGAAGGTGCCAGATCTGCACTACCTCCGATAAAGTTAGGCAAGTAATCTTTAATTCTGTTTATAATCTGACCTGAAATATTTCTTGTTGCATCAGGCTTGTTGTCAAAGGCCCAGAACTTTTCATCGTCAATCAGATGCTTGGCAGCATTTTCATCATGATACAGATCCCACAGTTTCTTCATTTCGGGATACTCTTTGCAGTAACGTTCAAATAACTGGTTCCATTCTTCCTCTGCCTGAGCATTCTTCTTTGCAATGGATCTGTAATTCTCATAAACCTCTTCGGGAACCTCAAACGGATTCTCACAAGGCCAGCCGAGATTCTTTCTTAATGCTTTCACATTGTCAACACCAAGAGGTTCTCCGTGAGCACTGGCCATACCTTCCTTGGGACTTCCGAAACCAATCTTGGTTTTTACAATAATCAGTGAAGGTCTGGTCAGATCTGCCTTGGCTGCTTCAATGGCCGCACCAATCTCTTCCAGGTTATTTCCGTCTTCTACGACTAAGGTCTGGAAACCGAATGCTTCAAATCTCTTCTTAACGTCTTCCGTAAATGCGATATCGGTATTACCTTCGATAGAAATTTTATTTGAATCGTAAAGAACTATTAATTTACCCAGTCCTAATGTTCCGGCCAGGGACATTGCTTCATAAGTAATACCTTCCATCATGCAGCCGTCTCCGCCAAGGACAAAGGTGTAATGATCTACAACAGGATATCCTTCTTTATTAAATACGGATGCAAGATGGGCTTCAGCCATAGCCATACCTACAGCCATAGCCATACCGGCTCCGAGGGGCCCGGTTGTTGCTTCAACACCTACAGTATGTCCATATTCAGGATGTCCGGGTGTTAAAGATCCGTCCTGTCTGAACTGAGCCAAATCTTCGGTTGTAAGGCCGTAACCGAAGAGGTGCAGTAAAGAATATAACATCATGGAGCCATGTCCTCCGGACAATATAAATCTATCTCTGTTTGCCCATTTGGGATTTGCAGGATTATGTTTCATATGTTTTGCCCAAAGTTCATAAGCCATTGCTGCAGCTCCCAGGGGAAGTCCAGGATGCCCCGAATTAGCTTTTTGCACACCGTCAGCAGATAAAATTCTGATGGCATTTACTGACAAAGTGTCAATGTTGCTCATTTTATTTTCCTCCTTTAATATAATATGTGCGCTTAATTATAACACCTCTTTTAATTAAATTGTAGCGCATTTATTACTAAATATACAATAAAACGGATTTTAAGGCAACTGTCAAATAAAATATTGTTAAATTTTTTACATATTTAATATAATATACTATCTGTTATGCTTTTCTTTAAATGATGATAAAACAAGCACAATTGCGGGAACCAAAAGCAACTGTATTATTATACCCGGTATACCGAATACTGCGGCACTAAGTACCGAAACCGGCGCAGGAACATTCATACCCAAAAGTCTTGCCATCACAAGCAATATCAAAGCATTTACGATTCTTCCCGCAATCATTGAAGTGATCAGGCTGATATATACTTTTACAGGCATTACTGCTTTCAGATTCTTGAGCAAGTAAATTACAAATCCGGCAAAAAATCCGTAAGCGGCGAGTTCTAAGGCCATTATAATATTTTGAGGAAACAAAGGCATTCCAAATATAGAATTAATTAGTGGGGTTATAAATCCTATAACCAGTCCATAAAGCTCTCCCAGATAAATGCCGGCAATAAAAATGGGTAAATGCATTGGGAGAAACATCCTGCCCAAATTTGGTGTTCCAAATATATGAAATAGCCCTGGTATTATTATCCCTATTGCAAGCAACAGTCCTCCGACCGACATTTTGTAAACTTTGCTTTCTTTATTATACATGACCGTTCCCTTCCTGTTAAGAATCTTGATACTTTAAAAAAATTTGCTTTTTACACAATACTCTAAATTTTACCATTAAATTAGCCACTATAACTTATAGCTGTTTAATAAACAGCAAATCTTTATAGTAAAATTTATTAAAATCACAACGCATTCCTTCTATCATTGTATTTTGCATCGGTCACAGGTTACAGTTCCTTAAAAACTTCACCCAAACCGGTCTGAATTAATAAATCTGCTTCATTGTCATAGGGAGTTACCGACTTATTTATTAGTACCATTTTTCTTCCCTTATAAAAACGGATTAACCCAGCCGCAGGATACACGTTTAATGAAGTGCCTCCTATTATAAGAATATCTGCCTCTGATATGGCTTTTACCGCCTTAGATACGGTATCGTCATCTAAACTTTCTTCATATAAGACCACATCTGGTTTAACAATACCTCCGCAATCACAATAAGGAACTTTCTCGGTTTGTGTTAATTTCTCCAGAGAATAAAACCTATGACATTTCATGCAATAGTTGCGCCATACTGAACCGTGCAATTCCAATACATTTTTACTTCCGGCCATTTGATGAAGCCCGTCAATATTTTGTGTTATAACTGCTTTTAACTTACCCTGCCTTTCCAACTCAGCCAGTTTTAAATGAGTTATATTGGGTTTTGCATTTTTATATATCATCTTGTCCCTATAAAAATCATAAAATTTATCGGTATGTCGCATAAAGAAAGAGTGACTTAAAATGGTTTCAGGAGGATATTCGTATTTTTGATTATATAAACCGTCAACGCTTCTAAAGTCCGGTATACCGCTTTCAGTCGATACTCCGGCTCCTCCGAAAAATACTATATTGTTACTTTCGGCTATCCACTGTTTCAGCAATTCTATTTTTTCAGTCAACATCAAAGTCCTCCTTTCCGAAACTTATCCACATAACATATTAAAATCGGTTGTTTTATCAACAACTTATTTTACTTATTTACACCTTATTAATAATATCTTTCTTGCCAGACTATGTCAAACTGTTATTCCTTTTTACTCAAAACAAGCTTTAAATAATGGCATAAAAATAAGTTTCGCAAAGCGAAACTCTTATATTTTAAATATTTATTTATATGTACCGAGGCTTTTTTAGAATTCTGGGCAGGTACTGACAAAACATTATTTCATAAGTACCCACAATTTAATTCGTACCGTATGTTTTTGACATTAAGAAATTCAAATATATATCAGTAAACATAAAGGTTCTATAATAAACGTTGGGGTTTGTGAAACAGTTAGTTCACAACCCCATCTTTTCAGTTTATAATAAA
>CAZIHC010000195.1:0-4995 GCA_964538605.1 uncultured Herbinix sp.
ATTCGCCCCATATCGGCCGGGCAGAACTATGGAAAACATCAGGTCATCTGGAATACTATAAAGAAACAATGTATAACCCGATTGTAATTGATGATGAAGAGTATTATCTGAAGCCTATGAACTGTCCTTTCCACATCAATATCTATAACAGCCGGATACACTCATACCGGGATTTGCCGATAAGGTATGCGGAGTATGGAACCGTATACAGATATGAGCTTTCGGGAACATTAAACGGCCTGACCCGGGTCAGGGGATTTACCCAGGACGATGCCCACATTTTCTGCACACCTGAGCAGGTGGAAAAGGAAGTTAAAAAAGCACTTAAATTTTCACTTTATATGTTGCGGTCCTTTGGGCTTGATAAATTCCAGGCCTATGTCTCAACCAGACCTGAAAATAAATCTATAGGTGACGAAAAGGACTGGGAAATGGCTACCGAGGTTCTTAAAAAAGCAGTAATATCGGCCGGTTTGGACTACAAGATTGACGAGGGCGGCGGAGCCTTTTACGGGCCAAAGATAGATATAAAATTATATGATTCACTAAACCGCGAATGGCAATGCAGCACAATACAGTTTGACTTTAATTTACCTGCCAGATTTAATGTGTTCTATGTCGGACAGGACGGCAAGCGGCATACTCCGTACATGATTCATCGTGCCTTATTTGGAAGCATTGAACGGTTTATGGCTCTATTAATAGAACATTATAAGGGTGATTTTCCGTTCTGGCTTTCTCCCGTTCAGTTTGGCGTGGTACCGATCAGGGAAAAACACAATGATTATGCAAAGAAAATAGCAAATCAGCTTAGAGGACAAGGTTTTCGTGTAGATTTAAACCTGGATAATGACAATATGAGAAATAAAATAAAGAATTTTCAGCTTGAGAAAGTACCGTATATTCTTGTGGTCGGCGACAGGGAAGCTGAAAATAATACATTTGTAGTCCGCAGCCGCAAAGACGGTGATCTTGGAGCAATGGATCTGTCTGCCCTCATCGAATATCTGAAACCTCAGATTGAACAGGGAATACCGAAATGTATATTTGAAGATTTTTAAATTATATCTTTTAAAAAAGAGAAAAGCGGAGCTGAAAATCCTATAAAGTTAGGGCTTTCGGCTCTGCTTTTTAAACCTAACATATTTATTATTTTAAAGATTAAAAGTATATTATATAATTTATATGAGATTCAATAGATTAGCGAAAAAAGCCGCATCTTAAATTAAGAATACTCATATGCAAAATAGTTTTTATTTTTCAAGCTTTTTATGTATTGCAGCTATTTATAAAATTATTAACAATTATAAATAGGGATTAAAAAGCGTTTTGAGAGTTCAAATATATCGATAATGAAACCAATAAAATTGACAAAACCATAGAGAATTAGAGGGGAAGTTTAAATTGGACAAAAGATATTGCAGAAAATGTTTGACTGAAGGCCTTTCAGATAAGGAATATTATAAAACCATATCAGATTATATATACAATATTCCGGAAGAATTAAAAACACCGGAAGATATCTATGCCGCTCGGCTTGAAAGCTGCAGCAAATGCCAATATCTTATGAACGGCTTGTGCAGGTTATGCGGTTGTTTTGTGGAAATTCGGGCTGCGTCGATAAAAAATTACTGTCCCAATAAAAGGCCATATTGGTAAATTGAGGATAAATTATGCATCTTTCAGGCTGAAGAAAAATAAAATGCAAGCTGCCGCTAAATGAAATACCGAAAATAAACCCTGTCTTATGTTTGTTGCTCAAATGTGAGGCGAATATTTAATTGAGAAATCACTATCTACCGTTTAAAACAGAAAAAGTATCCGGCGTAAGTATCTGATAATCAAAACTTTACGCCGGACAACGAGTATATATTATAAATATTATAATGAAAATTATTATTTCCAAAGGCAAGTTGTAGTATTCGCTCACAATTACTTACCTTGATTTTGCAAAAAAGAACTTTTTATAAGTCTTACCGAGAATACGATGTAAGTTAATTAACACTAGTATCGATATAATTAAAATTTATTTTATCCTTTTTACCTCATTTATCATTTTAACCATGGAATCTTCTGATACATTATCAAAGGTTAAATTTGAATTTTTATTAGTAAATTTAAAAGAATTGATTTTTCCGTTATCATATTTCATTCTTCCTTGTGTACCGCTAAGAGTTGTATAGGTACCATCATCATTCTTTTTGGCAAATATCAAATATTTTTCTCCAGATTTCATCAACGGATCATCACTTTTTTCGTAAATACGATTATCTTTTTTCCCTCCAATCATATATAATTTAATCTCTTCACCCTTTTTGCAATTATATATGGGTTTTTTTACCTCAGCGGTAAATATGGTTTCTGGAAGAGGGCCGTTTCCAATTTGTTTTCCATTACTAGTTATTTCGACAACTGCAATGATATTACTATTATTAACCAGCTCATCAAGACTTCCATAATTATAAGTATAGCTAGTATGTATTTCGACTCTTTCTGGATTTTTTGAATGTAAAGAGTCATAAACAATAGCGCCACATAAGGCTAAGCATACTGCTAATATGAATATAGCTTTTTTAAAATGTTTTTTAATCATAATTACCTCCTATCTGCACTAATTCACAATTATTATTTTAATACTGTAAGATAAAAATTGATGAATAATCAAAAATATTTTAATAATAAACAGTATTAATAGCTGCAACGTCAACCGGTTGTGGTTTGTATATACCAAAGGTACCATATCGACTTAGATAACCCCAAGTATATGTATTCATAACACATTCAAGAGGCCAATTTTCATCCAAGCTTAAAATATGTCCGAATTCATGAACAAACACAGATTTAAGAGCATAATCATTATTCCATGTTGTAGTTGCTGCTGTATTAATTAATATGGATGCACTAGTTATTATTCCTTTACTATCCCAATAAATGTATGACCAGCCATCATCTTGTGCATTTGGATAATATCCTTCCGTACAATAAACTCCTGAACCGTAATTATAGGATAATCTAGCCTTTGACACTCCACTTGAATTCCACACAGAAGCTGCATCATTAAGAAAACTTTTAAAACGTGAGGAATTATAATTATCATAATAATAGCTAATTGAGCTACTGGGCCATTGATACCCACAAATTTGGTATGTAGCAGCATTGACAGGTTTTAAATAAGTTGAAGTTAATAGAGTGAACATTAAAACCAATACAAATAGCTTTTTACATTTTTTCATAATCAATACTCCTTTCTAAAATGTAATAAAACTACTAATTTTTGAAAATAATGTAATTCAATAATACATTATTAAAAAAAATTGTCAATCAAATTTTACACAGTATTTTATAATGTTATATGTCATTTAAGAAATGCTTTTAACTGCGGGTGTCAACCGGATAATATAAATCCAAAGAGTTATTAAATAACTATTTTTGCGATGAATTTACTTTTATTCCCTCTTTACACCGAACATAAGTTCTGCTATAATTTAATCGAACATAAGTTCTGTTTAATGACGCCAAGAGGTGGTCGCATTTATGAATAAAATTATTTTTCATATTGATGTAAATTCGGCTTTCCTAAGTTGGGAAGCCGTTTATCGACTGCGAATCCGTGGAGAGAAAACGGATTTGAGGGAGATTCCTTCTGCTGTGGCAGGAGATGTGAAAAAGAGACACGGGATTATCCTCGCCAGGTCTACTCCTGCCAAAAAATACGGCGTAAGGACGGGAGATACCATAAACGATGCCTTAAAGCTTTGTCCGAATCTGGTTATGGTGCCGCCCCACTATGACCTTTATGAAAGCTGTTCTGAGGCTATGATGGAGATTCTTAAAGAGTTTTCTCCCTGTGTTGAACAGTATTCGGTGGATGAAGCTTTTTGTGACATGACCGGAACTGTGGGGCTTTACGGCTCTGCTGTGGTTGCGGCCACTCTTCTTAAAGATAAGATTTACAGCGAACTGGGTTTTACGGTAAATGTGGGAATTTCCACAAATAAGATACTTGCAAAGATGGCGTCAGATTTTAAAAAGCCCAATATGGTGCATACCTTATTTCCCGAAGAGATAGAGCAGAAAATGTGGCCCTTGCCTGTAGGGGACCTGTTCTTTGTCGGGCCTGCCTCCAAAAGAAAGCTTCATGCTTTGGGAATCCATACAATCGGGCAACTGGCCAATACGGACCCGGATATCCTTAGGGCGCATTTTAAAAAGTATGGGGAGGTAATTCATGCCTTTGCCAACGGGATTGATTTATCCGTTGTTGCCGAAGAAGCGCCTCCCAATAAGGGCTACGGCAATTCGACGACTATTCCGTTCGATGTGGATGACGGCAGTACCGCCAAGATGGTGCTGCTTTCTTTGGCAGAAAAAGTATGCACAAGGCTGCGGGCAGACAATGTTATGGCAACGGTGGTTGCGGTAAGTATAGTAGATATATATTTCCGGCACTCATCCCACCAGATGACCCTTATCTCTCCGACAAATATCACAAACGAGATACACAAAGCCGCCTGCAAATTGTTTGACCGGCTTTGGGACGGAACACCGATAAGACATCTTGGAATTCACACAAGCAAAATAGTAAGGGGAGAAGTTTATAAACAAATAAATCTTTTTGATATGAACCGTTACGAGAAACTGTCCAGGCTGGATGCGGTTGTGGACACAATAAGAGAACGGTACGGTGAAGATTCCGTCAAGCGGGCTATTTTTTTAAAAGGGCCGGTTTATCATATGGCCGGCGGTATTTCTCCGGAAAAGCGAAAACCAATGTATAAAGAAGGGATAACCTTATAATTAAGGCAATTTAATGATATGAGAATAAAGTATTATCTTATTAAGAAAGTAAAATAAATAATAAGCTGCAAAGATAAAAGTCAGGTATAAACCGTGAAAGAAAATTGGATTTAAATTAAGGGCAAGTATCAGAAAGCAAAATTTGATATCAGAAAGTAAAAACTGATACAGCCGCCTATATATCAGAAAAGGATGTGA
>CAZIHC010000196.1:0-4994 GCA_964538605.1 uncultured Herbinix sp.
AAAACAGGGTTCTGTAAGATTTTGTAAGGCAATTAAACTTGCAATTTAAATTTATATTTAATGTGAAAAATTGACTAGATTTTTTAATATTTCTATCCTATAATATAAAACATATATTTAACGGTATTAAAATAACAGAGGGGTGCGATATATGTCTAAAGACTATACATATGTAATAACCAGAAAAGAGAAGCTTGCCGAATCTATTTATCTGATGGATATTAAAGCACCCAGAGTGGCAGCCCATTGCTATCCGGGTCAATTTATAATTCTAAAAATTGACGAAAAAGGCGAACGGATACCTTTGACCATATGTGATTATGACAGAGATAAAGGTATTGTAACTATTGTGTTTCAGGCTCTTGGGCATTCAACGAAATTAATGGCCGAGTATGAGGTGGGAGAAGCTTTCAGAGATTTTACCGGTCCTTTGGGCAGACGATCCGAACTTATTGATATGCCCAGAGAGGAATTAGGCAACAAAAAAGTCCTCTTTGTGGCCGGCGGAGTAGGGGCTGCGCCTGTGTATCCTCAGGTAAAATGGATGAGAGAAAACGGCTATGAGCCTGATTGTATAATAGGTGCAAGAAGTAAGGATTTTGTCATTCTTGAAGACCAAATAAGGCAGTATGCCGATAATCTGTATATAACAACCGACGACGGCTCCTATGGAATGAAAGGAAACGTCAATGACGCTATCAGATATCTTGTGCAGGAAAAGGGTAAGCATTATGATATTGTTGTAGCTATCGGTCCTATGATTATGATGAAATTTGTATCTTTGCTTACAAAAGAATTAAATATTAAAACTATCGTCAGCATGAATCCTATTATGGTGGACGGTACAGGCATGTGCGGGGCATGCAGGCTGACGGTTGGAAATGAGATAAAATTTGCCTGTGTTGACGGACCGGAATTTGACGGTCATTTGGTTGATTTTGATGAGGCAATGAAACGTCTTTCTATGTATAAAACGAAAGAAGGCAAAAAGATTCTTCGCGAAAAAGAAGGAGATTATCATCATCACAAGGATTGTCAAGTCCATAAAGAATAATTCGTGGAGTCAAGTATATTAAGATTTACTTGATTCTTAAGCTTGAAATCGGGAGGATATAGATATAATGGATAAATTAAAAAGAATACCTATAAAAGAACAGGATCCAAGCGTCAGAGTTAATAATTTCGACGAAGTATGCCTCGGTTATACATTGGATGAAGCGATGGCGGAAGCTTCCCGCTGTATTCAGTGTAAAAATCCGAGATGTGTGGAAGGCTGTCCGGTATCTATTAATATTCCTGGTTTTATAAATGAAATTGTAAAAGGTGATATAAAAGAGGCCTTTAACGTTATAAGCAAATATTCTGCCTTACCTGCCATTTGCGGCAGGGTATGCCCTCAGGAAACCCAGTGTGAAGAACGTTGTGTCAGAGGAATAAAAGGTGAAGCGGTGGCAATAGGTAAATTGGAGAGATTTGTTGCCGATTGGGCCAGGGAAAATAACATTGCTCCTGAACCTCCGAAAGAAAAGAACGGAATAAAAGTGGCCGTAATAGGTTCCGGACCGGCAGGACTTACATGTGCCAAGGAGTTAGCAGAACTGGGGTATGATGTTACTATATTTGAAGCCCTTCATGAGCCCGGCGGTGTACTGGTATACGGTATTCCGGAATTCAGGCTGCCTAAAGAAGAAGTAGTTAAACCTGAGATTGAAAATCTGAGGGCTTTGGGTGTAAAAATAGAAACCAACGTAATTATAGGAAAATCGGTTACCATAGATGAACTTATAGATGAAGAAGGTTTTGAAGCAGTGTTTATAGGCTCCGGCGCAGGCCTGCCCAATTTTATGGGTATACCCGGAGAGAATGCCAACGGTGTATTTTCTGCCAACGAGTATCTGACCAGGAGTAACCTGATGAAAGCCTTCGACAGTAATTATGATACTCCGATTATTACCGGCAAAAAAGTGGCCGTTGTGGGCGGCGGAAATGTGGCGATGGATGCCGCAAGAACGGCTTTGAGGCTGGGGGCAGATGTGACGATTGTCTACAGAAGAAGTGAGAAGGAACTTCCCGCAAGAGTAGAGGAAGTTCATCACGCCAAAGAAGAAGGCATACACTTTATGCTTTTGACCAATCCCAAGGAGATTTTGGTTGATGAAAACGGTTGGGTAAAAGGTATGAGATGTGTTAAAATGGAACTGGGAGAAGAAGATCAATCAGGCAGAAGAAGGCCTGTGGAAGTAGAAAATTCCGATTTTATAATAGAAGTTGATACTGTTATAATGTCATTGGGAACAAGGCCTAATCCGCTGATTTCATCAACAACGAAAGGGCTCGAAACCAACAGACGCGGTTGTATCATTGTGGACGAAGCAACGGGACAAACTTCAAGAGAAGGGGTGTTTGCCGGCGGAGATGCCGTAACAGGTTCTGCTACGGTTATACAAGCTATGGGAGCCGGTAAAAGGGCTGCCAAGGCTATACATGAGTACCTGCTGGCCAAGAAACGTTAAGATAAAGATTAGGGGATGCTTATGAGCAAATTCATGTCCAACCATACGCTTTTATTTATGATATTGGTATCATCAGCAGTAATATTGCTGTTTTTGATCTTATCATTAATTAATATATTAAAATTAAAAAAGAAGTTGTCAGCAGCGAAACAGGAGAATGAAAAAATTAATGCGGAATATAAGAAATTAAAGTTAATGCATAAAGATACTTTGGCTTCTTATTATGCTCTTAATACCCGTTATGAGGAATTGTATAAAACTAATGAAAATATAAAAAAACTGGCTTATACCGATTATTTGACGGAACTGCCCAATCGGACGGCGCTTAACGAAATGCTGGATAATATTTTGCTGACTTTGCGCAAGGATGAAATTATCGGAATTATGGATATTGACATTGATAATTTCAAAATTATTAATGATACTTTGGGGCATTCCTATGGAGATGAATTGCTTATAGACGTTACCCACCGCATAAAACAGGTCCTTGATGAGAATGATTATCTGGCCCGTTTTGGCGGAGATGAATTTGTGATATTAACACAGAACTTAAAAGATATGGCATCTTATGAGGAAAAAATAAAGAAAATAAGAAATGTATTTTCATATCCTTTTGTATTGTCTACAAAAGAGTATTTTATAACGGTAAGTATCGGTGTGGCTTTTGCCCCTAAAGACGGCAAAACATCTCAGGCTTTAATTAAAAATGTGGATTCCGCCATGTATATGGCTAAGGCTAACGGAAAAAATACTTATGCCTATTTTGAAGATTCTTATAATCAGATGCTTACCGATAAAATTGAGCTTCAGTCTGAACTGCGCCGGGCTATTGAGAACGAAGAGTTTGTTCTGTTTTATCAGGCGCAAATGGATATTACAAAGAAGAAAATTGTGGGTTTTGAAGCTTTGATAAGATGGAACCATCCGGTTAAAGGATTGCTTCATCCTGTCGATTTTATTTATATTGCCGAGGAATCGGGCTTAATTGTTCCCATAGGCAAATGGGCCTTAAAGTCAGCATGTAAGCAGCTTAAAGAATGGTCGGATATGGGATTTAACGATATTACGATGGCGGTAAATTTGTCGACAAGGCAGTTTAAAGACGAAGATTTTGTAAAAACGATTATTGAAATTATTGAAGAAACGGGTATCGATCCTAACAGGCTTGAACTGGAAATAACAGAATCTATAGCACTGGATAATTTGGAGTACACAATTGATGTTATTAAGGAACTCAATAAAATAGGTGTCAGGTTTTCTCTTGACGATTTTGGTACAGGCTATTCAGCCATGAGTTATTTAAAACGGCTTCCCATAAGCAATGTAAAAATAGATAAAAGCTTTTTGGATACCGTATTGGAGGATACAACCGATCAAAAAATTATACAGGCTATTATCAATCTGGCTTATAACCTTGATCTTCAGGTTATAGCAGAAGGTGTCGAACAGCTTGAACATGAGCAGTTGCTGCAAGAACTAAACTGCAACATGGCTCAGGGATATTTATACAGTAAACCTGTGCCTAAAGAGAAAGCAGAAGATCTGTTAAACAGTTCGGATTTATTGAATTAGTTATACATAATCGTTTATATTTAATACCGGTGGTCAGAATGAAAGGGCGGCGACAATATAAATATCAGTTTTTAATACTGCAGTTAATTTTGTATATTTCATTTCTTTACCTGGATATTACCGGTGGAAGTATTTTATTATCTAATTATATAAAGTTTACGGTAGTCGCCCTTTGTTTTTTATATGTTCTTCTGATAAAAGCCAATGGCGAAACTGAAAAAACACTGCTTTTTCTCCGGTTGGCTCTTTTTTTTACTTTAGTTTCCGATATGCTGATTTTACTTTTAGACTGTTATTTTTATGGTGTTTTGACTTTTATAATAGCTCAACAGTTGCACGGTATACGTATATCACTTCTGGGTAAAAGGTTTAATCATATAAAGAATTTGATAAAAAGGCTCTTATATCAACTCTCGGTCAGTTTGGCTGTATGTCTTTTATTATGGAAGCTTAACGTTTCACTAAACGCTCTTTTGGCTGCAAGTATCTTTTATTTTTCATGTATATTATCAAATACCATCAGAAGTTTACATTTGGCGGCAAATGTTCGTGAGAGAAGAATTAAATATTTTGCTGCCGGCTTGGTTTTATTTTTACTGTGTGATATAAACGTCGGACTTTTTAATATGTCCGATTTTCTTCCGGTAGGTCCGGTTTATGGCAAAATATATCTTATTTCGTCGGTGCTTATGTGGACATTTTATGCACCTTCACAGGTTTTGATAGCTTTAAGCGGGGATAAATGTAGAAATAAGATATAATTCTATTTAAAAATGTAAATAGATGTAAATATATGCTTGATTTTGCCAAATCTCTTTGTTATAATATGTCTACAAGCAATTCATTATCTGCTAATGGCAAGTTCGTTTTATCACATCAGACTATTTCTGGGAAAAGATCATCCGAAAT
>CAZIHC010000197.1:0-4904 GCA_964538605.1 uncultured Herbinix sp.
CAGTCTTCTTCCATTATAAGAACTTTATTTTCATTAATGCTTATATACAGGCTTCCATGTAAATCTAAATTTTTTCCTCTTTCATAAAACAGCTCGATATCTTCTGCGTTTCCGTCCCCGTCCAAATCTTCTTTGAAAGAATTACTCATCAGCCTGATTTTTTCGCCTTCTATATCAACAGATTTTTTCTCTGTATCAAATATCAGGCTGTCCCATAATGAATCGGCATTTCCCCAAAGATAATAAATCTGCTTTTCACCTTCAAAATGAAGGGCATTACCCTCTCTAACAAAAAGAATGTCCTTTGCCCCTTCAAATTTCAGAAGGTAATCATAATAGTTATAGTTAAAAGCTTCTGTTGTTTCCTTCCCTTCAGGAGTATCAAGATACACCGGTTCTACTTTTGAAAGCATATCGCAGATTATATATACAAGACTTTTTGACGCTTCATATTCACCTGTATCACCGCTCTTTTGAATTTTCAATGAACGGAATTTTTTATTCAAATCGTTAAGGCTGTTTATCGGTTCCTGCTCTGTTACATCTTCTCCATTTTTATTTTGATCATTTAATGATGCATCTGCAGTTTCAATACTTTTTTCTGTATTTTGTGCTTCATTGTCGGACGTATTTGCTTCGAGGCCGTCAGTTTCTGTAATTATACCCGTGCTTTTTGCTTCGTTAACGTCATTTATACCATCCTTGTTCTTACAGCCTGATGAAGCTATTACCATAATCACAGCAATAAATATAAGAATTAATCGTTTCATCATAAACCTCCAAATCTAAACGAATTTATCTTACCATATCCAAACCATGATTCATGCGCTAATCACACCGCCTACGGCAAATACCGGCAGTATCGGAAGCATGGCTTATACATGAAAAAGCTTCTGCCTATACTCCCTTTCCATATGCTCAGTTCCCGGAAGCCGTATTCTTTTTATTCTCGGGAACAATACCCAGTCCAAAAAGCAGGTATCAAAAATTGCAAGTATTATAATATACCCATAAACCGCCATCAAGCCCTGAAAGAAACTTTCAGCACAGGCTATATGGGCCATCCATGCAAATACTAAAACCAATAGTATCATAACAACGGCTTTTTTTATTATCATGATAGCATTAATCTTTGCTTTAACCTTCTCTTTGTTCTGAGTCCGGTAGTATTCTTCCTGTATTTTGGGAGGGTAAGAACTGATAAATGTGACCGGATTTATAAGAAGCATTCCAAAACCAATACCGCTGAAAACAGTCATCATGATGACGCATTCTATAATGTATGTATATATATTAAACATTGCAAATACCTTCTTTCTGTGAAGCCTTATTGAAATATTTACAATATAAGGAATACTTCGCTTTATATCAACACATAATTTCCCTTTTAGTACTGTTTAAACTTACGGTAAACAATAAGATAAACCCTATGTATTTTTCGTATTGTATAATTATTATAAAAATTAAACCGGTAAGAAACCCGATCTGTTATACTGTAATTAAAACTTAATAAATAAACCTAATAACATAACTGTAAGGTAAATTATAACAATATGATTTATTAAAATCAATGAAAACGGTCAAATTTTCGACTTTAATGACTGTGAATTATTTATTAGTAAAACTAACCTAATTTATTAATAATACTCACATAATTTTGTTTAATGTTGTTAATTATGTATTGCATTTACCTGTAAAATGTGTAATAATTTATGCTCAACAGGCATTTATTATCCCTTAAGAATTAAGTATTATTAAGAAAGGCAGTGATGTTAGGGTTGGAGAAAAAGCTAATCTTGTATGGATTTAATAATCTTACAAAAGCCCTTAGCTTTAATATTTACGACGTATGCTATGCTGCTAGTGAAAGAGAAAAAAATGATTATATCAAATACATCGACGAGCAGTATAATTCCGAGAGGCTTACTACTATCCTATGCAAGGTTGCTGACATTATTGGAGCAAATATACTTTATATCTCCAAGCAGGATTATGAACCACAAGGAGCTTCTGTAAACATACTGATATCAGAGGGACAAATGTATCCCTATGAAATAAATGAATCTTACACTTCAGATCATGCCAATGGCATGGCTATGCAGAAAGAAACTGTCCATGCCCATTTGGATAAAAGTCATGTAACCGTACATACTTTTCCGGAATATCATCCCGATAATGCCATTTCTACATTTCGGGTGGATATCGATGTATCCACCTGTGGACAAATATCCCCTTTAAATGCCCTTGATTTTCTTATTAACAGTTTTGATTCAGATATTATAACCATAGACTACCGGGTAAGAGGTTTTACCCGCGACATACACGGAAAGAAATATTTTATTGACCATGAAATAAAGTCCATACAGGATTTTATAGACGACAATATTTTAAGAAAATATGATGCTGTTGACGTGAATGTATATCAGTCCAACACATTTCATACGAAAATGCTGATAAAAGAGATAGAGCTTCAAAATTATCTCTTTTATCAGGATGTATATGAACTTCCTCCTATGAAAAGGCTCGAAATCACAAACAGCCTTCGCAAAGAAATGATTGAGATCTTCAGCGGTATGAACATCTACAATTCATAGGAGGTGTAAAATTGGATCAAAATAAAGCCCCTCTTTATGAGGCTATGGAAAAATACAGAAATGATCGGATTGTACGTTTTGACGTTCCGGGGCATAAAGGCGGCCGGGGCAATAAGGAACTTACCGAATTTTTGGGAGAAAAATGCTTAAAGGCTGACGTTAATTCAATGAAGCCCCTTGATAACTTAAATCACCCCGTATCGGTCATAAAAGATGCCCAGCATTTGGCTGCAGAGGCTTTCGGAGCCCATAGGTGCTTTTTTATTGTTAACGGTACTACTGCTGCCGTTCAGGCCATGATAATGTCAGCCGTAAAAGCCGGTGAAAAAATCCTTTTGCCCAGAAACGTCCATATAAGTGCCATAAACGCCCTTATCTTAAGCGGAGCGGTTCCGGTTTATATAGACCCCGGCATAGATAAGAGGCTCGGCATAGCCTTGGGTATGTCAATAACTGATATAAAAAGGGAGATGGAAAACCATCCGGATGCCAAAGCCATATTGATAAACAATCCTACATATTACGGTATATGCTCTGATTTGAAAGAAATTGTTGAACTTGCCCACAGCCGAAATATGCTGGTACTGGTGGATGAAGCTCACGGAACCCATTTTTACTTCGGGGACAATATGCCCGTTTCCGCCATGGCTGCCGGTGCGGATATGGCTTCCGTAAGCATGCATAAAACAGGCGGGTCATTAACTCAAAGCTCCCTCCTGTTATGCGGCAAAAACGTTAACCATGACTATGTACGGCAAATCATAAGCCTAACCCAGACAACCAGTGCTTCCTACCTGCTACTTGTATCCCTTGATTTAGCCCGAAAAAATTTAAGCCTGCACGGAAAAGACATCTTTAACAAAGCAAATGAACTGGCTGAGTATGCAAGGAAGGAAATAAACAGCCTGGGAGGGTATTATGCCTTTTCCCGCGAGCTTATTAACCATGAAAATGTACATGGCTTTGATACAACCAAACTTTCAATAAATACCAGCGAAATCGGGCTTGCAGGTATTGAAGTTTATGATATTTTACGGGACGAATACGGGATTCAGGTGGAATTCGGCGATCTTTGCAATATCTTGGCTATTATATCCGCCGGTGACAGGGCTATGGAAACAGAAAGGCTTATATCAGCCCTTTATGAAATTAAACGGCTGTATGCAAGGGATCCTAAAGATATGTTTTGTCTGAATTATATTAAGCCCGATGTGGTATTGACACCGCAAAAAGCATTTTTCGGGAGTAAAAAATTTATGCCAATTAACGAAAGCCAGGGTAAGGTCAGCGGGGAATTTGTCATGGCTTATCCGCCCGGCATACCCATATTAACCCCAGGTGAAAGAATAACCTGTGAAATTATCGATTATATAGCTTACGCCAAGGAAAAAGGCAGCCAGCTTATGGGAACTCAGGACATAAAACTGGAGAACATTCTTGTTTTGGATGAATGATTTGAAATTTAGGTTTGCTTTGGAATATGTCATAAGTATATAAGGTTTTGAATAAATGGTTTTAAATAATACCTAAATATAAATTATAAATAATTAATTAGTCATAAATTTTAATTTTTTTATATGGATCATTATTGCTTGGTGCTGAGTTGATTTTTATTGATGAGTATAAAGAAGAATGTATGGCACGTGCAAAAAATAATGAGTGGAAGAAATTTATTGAAGAATGGTTCGACATCTACACTCCCCCCTCTGAGGGAAGATTGGAAGTACCTGGGGACTGTAAGATTACAAACTTTCTTGTTTAGGATAAACAATAATAGGTATCCTGATTTAGGAGGAATATTATGGATTTATGGTTTACCGAATATTATACAAAAAATGCCCGGTTTTCAATTAAGATAGACAAGCCCGTAATAAGCCTTAACAGCGAATTTCAGCGTATAGATATATTTGATTCCTATGCTTTCGGAAGAGTCCTGGTACTGGATGGGTATCTGATGCTTACGGAAAAGGACGAGTTTATATACCATGAAATGATGACCCATATACCTATGGCTGTAAACCCGGATATCCGGGATGTCCTGGTTATCGGAGCAGGTGACGGCGGAGTTATCAGAGAGCTTACAAAGTATGAATCAATTGAAAGGATTGACATGGCAGAAATAGATAAACTCGTAGTGGATTTATGCAAAAAATATCTGCCTCAAACCGCCTGCAAACTAGATGATCCTCGGGTACATATATACTATGAGGACGGCCTTAAATTCGTAAGAAGCAAGAATAACGAATACGATTTAATAATAGTAGATTCAACCGATCCTTTCGGACCGGGAGAAGACCTTTTTACCAGGGA
>CAZIHC010000198.1:0-4903 GCA_964538605.1 uncultured Herbinix sp.
ATATGACGATATTTATCCTAAAAACTCTTATTTTAAAGATAATTTTATATAAATTTATTTACATCCATTGGGCCAAAAGATACTTTTATTAATCCTAAAATTTTCACTAATATATTAATACTTTTTTTAATATTCAAATTTTTAATAGTATGATACTAATATTCAGATACCAATATCCCTTTATATTGTCATAACTGATACATACCGATATATTGAACACTTTACCGCTTTAACCTGACCTGTTGAATTTCTCAATGCAAGTTCATATAAACTATTCGAAAAGTTACAGCAGATACGTTATTACTATGCAATTATTTCTCCGCAAAAAACCGCTGTAAAAAAACGCTGCAGAAAAACTGCAGCGTAGTATATATCGATTAATTGACAGCTCAATAAGTTTATCCGATTAAGTTTTTTATATCACAGCCTTTATAATATTAGGTAAACTTAAAAGTTTTTCTACAATTTTGATTTTATATAGGTAATAATTGCGTCTGCCGCATTGATACCGGTACAGTCATATATATTCTTAAAATGGGCATTGGAATTAACTTCGCAAACCAACGGCTTATCGTTTTCTCCAAACAATATATCAACTCCGGCAAAGTCCAATCCCAGGACTTCACAGCTTTTTAATGCCAAATCCTCCTGCTCTTTTGTAGGCTGATAAGGTTTCATCTTTCCGCCTATGGTAAGGTTTGCCCGAAAATCCCCGCTATCGGAGTACCGATACATGGCAGCTATTACCCTATTTCCCACTACCTGCAGTCTTATATCCCTGCCGTGGCTCGATTTAATATATTCCTGAAATAGCATGGGCTTTGCTCCGATTTGCTTTACTGTAGAAAAAAGCTCATCCATATCCTTTACAAGATAAACCTGCTGGCCGAAAGAACCGAAACATTCTTTAACAACCATGGGGTATCCCAGTCTATCTGCAACATCTTCAAGAAAATATAAATCGGTATAGCCTATATTGGTAAACGTCATAGGGGCTACAATAGTCTTTGGCATAGGTATGTCAGCACCGGAAAGGAGCAAATGCGTCACGGACTTATCGTCGCAGGCATAAATCGCCTTTGCCGAATTAAATACTCTATATCCCATAAGTTCCAGATATTCGGCAAGTCTTACGTCCTTGTCCAGAAACAGGACAAAATCGGCTTCAGGCTGAAAACTTTTCCTTAAATTTTTAACAGGAAGCTCAATCAGCAACTGAGCATTGGTCTTTTTTATTAGTTCTATTCCCTGTCTTATTGCAGCATCTATAAGCCACTGATGGATTTCATTAAATTTATTTGAATTTAGAAACTCATTTACTACAAGTAAGCCTGTCATTTATACATACCTTCTTAAATTTTAGTTTATTAAAAACAACTATCGAATATGGATAGTTGGTAGTCTTATTTTTTTTACTTATATTTTTCATCAAGTTTTTTTAAAAAATTAAAATCTACGTTCATTAATTTTAATAATTCAATGAGTAAAATCTCTAATTTATGTATATGTGTTTTAAATTTCGATTTATTAAAACTTATCAATACTCCTTTTATTTCGATAAATATATGTCGAAAATCGTTTACACTTTCATCAAGTAGTGTCTCATCATAATATGATTTCATTCCCTTATTAACCAATACTTTATCTTCAGCAATAGCATAGGCCAATACATTAATTAACATTAAGTATATACGTAAAGGGTCTGCTACTTTATTTCTAATGTCCTCACAAATTCTAATTAATCCTTTAAACATATTTGATGTACTATAATATTTCATTTGCGCGTAATAAGCTGCATAATATTCATCAATTATATTACTAATTCCAACTTTAACATGTGAATAAGTTTTTAAATTTTCAATAAAATCAAAAACCTCTTTTAAATCTATAAAATTAATCAAATGCATTACTTCATGATAAATAGTATTGTAAATACTAAAATTGTCCTGATTGTTATTATAATTTGTATTAGATATAAAATTATTAAATAATATTCACCATTTAATATTATAAAGCCATTTTTTGATTCCGCTATTGCTTCTTCACCGCGTTTAAAGTATTCACTGTCTTTAATATGTATTTCTTTAACAAGATAAGCTTTTTGATGAAATTCATTGGTAATGAATCTAGATAAATGTTCTTCTACCTTACTCATTACTACTTTATCTGTTTTAAATTTATCATCATATATAAACAACATTGCTATACCTCAAATTATATCTAAGTATCTATTATATTGAAAAATTTACCATCTATTAATATTAAGTTTTCAAGGTACAACAATTTTTACTTAATCTAAATCTTAATATAGCAATTAACACTATATAGACTATAGTAATTGTTGCTAATAATCTCAAATAGATTATATAGATTATAAATCTTTCTATTTTAAAGCTAATAATTTAATAATTGTTACTATTAATCCTATCTATACACATAAGCTCAAATCAGCCCGTTATCCGCAAGGAACTGTTCATACTCTTCCATAGTCATCAGGATCTTTCTGGGTTTTGTTCCTTCTTCAGGACCGACTACACCGACACTTGCCAACTGGTCCATAATTCTTGCAGCTCTGTTAAAGCCAATCCTGAATTCTCTTTGGAGCATTCCTATGGAGGCCTTATCCTTTTCTATAATGAACCGACCGGCATCCACAAAGAACTCGTCCCTATTATTGGCCATAGCTGCACCTGAATCGCCTGCCTGAACTGTAGCAATTTTTTCGTCGACTTCCTCGCTGTAGTTTGCCCCGCTGTTATTTTTAATAATATAATCTACAACGGCACTTACCTCTTTTTCGGAAACATATGAACCCTGAATTCTTACGGGTTTAGGATAACCGGACGGGAAGAAAAGCATATCTCCTTTACCAAGAAGCTTTTCGGCTCCTGAACCGTCTATAATAGTCCTTGAATCTACCGCAGACGAAACCGCAAATGCTATCCTGGAAGGGATGTTTGCCTTAATAAGGCCGGTAATAACGTTAACCGACGGTCTTTGGGTGGCAATAATCAGGTGGATTCCCGCCGCTCTTGCCATCTGAGCCAAACGGCAGATAGCGTCTTCCACTTCGCTGGGCGCCACCATCATCAAATCCGCAAGCTCGTCAATAATTATTATTATCTGCGGCAGCTTCTTATAATTTTCATCATCGCCCAGTTCCTTTATTTTTTCATTATATCCTTTTAAGTCACGGACCCCCATTTCGGCAAATTTTTTATAACGGTCCGTCATTTCAATGACGGCCCAGTTAAGTGCAGCTGCCGCCTTCTTCGGATCGGTTACAACCGGTATCAATAGATGAGGAATACCGTTGTATACGTTTAACTCAACCACCTTAGGGTCAACCATAATCATTCTTACATCGGAAGGCTTGGATTTATATAAAATACTCATGATTAAGGTATTTATACATACCGACTTACCGGAACCGGTTGCTCCCGCTATAAGCAGATGGGGCATCTTTGCTATATCGGTTACTACAATCTGCCCGCCTATATCTCTTCCTACTGCAAAGGCAAGATCCGACGGGTGGCTTGTAAATTCCTTGCTTTCTATCAGTTCCCTGAATGTAACCACAGAATTTTCTTTATTGGGAACCTCTATACCTACTGCCGATTTACCGGGTATGGGAGCTTCTATTCTTACCTCCGGAGCTGCCAGGTTAAGTTTTATATCGTCAGCCAGACTGGTAATGCTTTTTACCTTGACTCCTTGTTCAGGCTGAAGTTCATACCTGGTAACGGTCGGTCCGCAGCTTACGTTAGTAACAGTAACATGGACCCCAAAGCTTTCCAGGGTACTTTGAAGTTTTGCCGCTGTTTCTTTCAACGTCTTTTCCGTTATCAGTCCTTTTCCTGCCTTGGGTTTTGGCGGTGTCAGCAAATCCACAGGCGGGAATACATACTCCTTTTCTTCGGCTTCCTGGTTTATATTTAACTTTTCTACTTGTGTAGAAGATATTTTTTCATCCGCTTTTACGCTTGTCGCACTTTGAACCGGTTGCTCTACTTTTGTAGAATACGCATCGGTATTGAAAGTATCTGCAGGAAAAGTATCCATATCATTATAAGTTTCATCTATAAAGCTTTCTTCTGCTGTAGTCTTGGTCTTTCCAAACTTATTCTTTAACTCTTCCTCGTACGTAATAACTTGTCCGGTTTCGCCGGCTGAAATAAATTCATCAGCAGTGCCCATACCGGTCTTATTTTCTTCCTCAATAAACAGATGATCCAGATTAACTATCGGAAGCTCGTCAATTTCCTGTTTTGACAGTTTTTTGCTCTTTCTTTCCGATAAACTGACTACTTTGGCAGGCTCGTCCGGATTTGCAGCATCACTTTTTGCTTCGGTTTGCAGTTCAAAAGTTTTAAATCTGCGACGGGGTACCTCTGTTTCCTCTTCGCTTTCATCAATTTCTTCAGCTTTCCGTTGCATTCTGATTTGCTTTCTTTCTTTAAGTGAACCCCTGCTTTTCTTTGCAATATATAAAAACAGGGCTTTACCTGTTATTACGATTAATGAAATCGTCATAACGGCAATTAAAATAATATAAGTGGCTGTAACATCAAAGGCCCCGCACAAAATCATAACAAGAATGCCCCCGATAATACCGCCTCCGGATCTCTCATTGCTTGAATTTATATAATATTCAAATATCTTTGTATTTTCATTATAGGGTTCGCAAATCAGCTGTATTAAAGCAGCCAGTGCTATCAGAAACACCGCCGCACTTAGCAGTTTTCTTCCTGCCGCACGGTTTCCAAGATTGGATATACGAAAAGCGGTTCCAAAAAACAATATAAAAGGTAATATGTAAGCCTCCAGTCCTATCATGCCAAATAAAAACCCGCTTACATACTTTCCTACAATACCACTCAAATTAAAATAGCTTAAAAATATA
>CAZIHC010000199.1:0-4903 GCA_964538605.1 uncultured Herbinix sp.
GATTACAGCAGTGCCTGTCGTTAATGCCGACCGGGAAATTACTGCAATCCATTTCTTATATCACCATAAATCGGTCCGGAATATCAATCTGAACGCCCCGGTTGTCATAATGGCGGGAGGCAAAGGGACGAGGCTTTATCCGTATACGCAGATACTTCCCAAACCCTTAATTCCCATCGGGGATAAGACGATAACCGAGATAATCATGGATCATTTCGAAGAATACGGGTGCAGGCATTTTGACATAATCGTAAATTATAAAAAGCATCTGATAAAATCGTATTTTTTTGACAACGAAATAAAAAGGGATGTCTGTTTCATAGAAGAGCCGGATTATTACGGAACCGGCGGGGGCTTAAAGCTTCTGGAGGGAAGGTATTCCGATTCGTTCTTTGTCACCAACTGTGATATAGTTATAGAGGAGGATTATTCCAAGATTTATGAATACCATAAGGAACGCGGAAATATTATAACTTTAGTATGCGCTTCCAAAAATATAATATTGCCCTATGGCACCATTGAACTGAACGATGACGGCCGGGTACAAAAACTGGTGGAGAAACCGAGTTTTTCCTTCCTTACCAATACGGGTTTTTATGTTCTGGAGCCGAGATTTCTTGAGAAAATACCGAAAGATACGTTTATACATATAACCGATGTTATTCAGTCATGTATTGACCAGGGAGAAAGAGTGGGAGTCTACCCTGTCAGCAGTCATGCATGGATGGATATGGGGCAGATGGACGAGCTTCAGAAAATGAGAGAGAGGCTGATCGGAGATGGCGCGGAATAAGGGTATACTGCTGTTAGGTGCGGGAGGCCACTGCCTTTCGGTACTGGACAGCCTTGTGTCTCTGAATATATACGAAAAAATCGGATTGGTGGTTAAAGACCGGAATAATCTTGAAGAAGCTTCGGCTATAACGGACAGGTTCAAGGGAATACATATTGCCGGAACCGACGAAGACCTGCCCGCCCTTTTTGCCGAAGGCTATGCGGACGCTTTTATTACGGTGGGAAGCATCGGCAATCCGCTAATCCGGCAGAAATTATACCGTAAAATAAAGCAAATCGGCTTTCATATTCCCAATATAATTGATAAAACAGCCGTCGTAAGCCCCGATGTCAGGCTGGGTGAGGGGATATTCGTAGGAAAGAAGGCAGTGGTCAATACGGGCAGCAATATCGGAAACTGCGTAATTATAAATACCATGGCCCTTATTGAGCATGAATGCAGCGTAGAAGATTTTGTGCATGTAGCTCCCGGCTGCATCCTCTGTGGCGGTGTCAGGGTAGGGGAAAACACCCATATCGGTGCGGGAAGCATTATAAAGCAGGGACTTACCATCGGTTCGGATACTATGATCGGTATGGGAAGCGTAGTTGTATCTCCTGTCGGAAGCCATGCAACCGCTTACGGCAATCCCTGCAAAGAGGTGAAGCATGAATAAAGTTTATATAATAGCCGAGGCAGGCGTAAATCATAACGGACAAGTATACCTGGCAAAGAAAATGATAGAAGAAGCCGCAAAAGCCGGGGCGGATGCCGTAAAATTCCAGACTTTCAGAGCGGAATCCCTGGTATCGGCCAAGGCTCCCAAAGCCCGGTATCAGATCGAAGCAACGAACAAAGACGAATCTCAGCTTATGATGCTGAAAAAACTGGAATTGTCCTACGATGATTTTTATGAGCTGGCTGATTATGCAAGGAAATTAAAAATAGATTTTCTTTCCACCCCTTTTGACCTGGAAAGTATTGAATTCTTACAGTCACTGAATATGCCTTACTGGAAAATCCCGTCCGGGGAGATAACGAATTTGCCTTATCTTGAGAAGATTGCGGCCACAGGGAAGCCGGTAATTATATCCACGGGAATGAGTACCATGCGGGAGATAGAGGAAGCGATGGACATTTTTAAGGATTATGACCGGAATATGATTACCCTGCTTCACTGCAATACCCAGTACCCCACTCCCTATGAGGATGTAAACCTGCCGGCTATGATGACAATTAAAAACCGTTTTGGCGTAAGGGTAGGTTATTCGGATCATACTCCCGGAATAGAGATACCTGTAGCTGCTGTAGCCATGGGGGCGGCTGTTATAGAAAAGCATTTTACCCTCGACAGGAACATGGAAGGGCCCGACCATAAGGCAAGCCTTGAGCCCGATGAACTTAAAGCCATGGTTCAATGTATCCGGAATGTGGAAAAAGCCCTGGGCAGCGCAGAAAAGAAACCGTCTCCTTCCGAGATGGGCAATATAACCGTAGCAAGAAAAAGCATAGTGGCAAAAAGAGATATTTTAAAGGGAGAAGTATTTACCGAAGACAATATCACAACCAAGCGGCCGGGTGACGGCCTGTCACCCATGAGATGGCATGAGGTACTGGGCCAAAAGGCTAAAAGGGATTTTAAAGCAGACGAAAAAATAGAGTTATAGAAGTTAAATTGATGTAAAGATAAACTAAATGCCGGACAGAGGGAAGATTATGAAAAGGATATGCGTATTGACGGCAACCAGAGCCGAATATGGGCTTTTAAAACCTGTAATTGTCAAGCTGAATGCGGTACCCGATCTGGATGTAAAAATAGCCGTAACCGGCATGCATCTTTCGCCTGAATTCGGCTTTACTTATAAGGAAATAGAAAAGGATAACTTAATAATAGACAAAAAGATTGAAATTCTCCTAAGCTCGGATTCGCCGGCATCTGTTTCAAAGTCTATGGGACTGGCCATGATCGGATTTGCGGATTATTTTGATGAGATACATCCGGATATGCTGCTGGTCTTGGGAGACAGATATGAAACCCTGGCTGTCTGCTGTGCGGCAATGAATGCCAGGATTCCGATTGCCCATATGTACGGGGGAGAAACCACCGAAGGGGCAGTTGACGAAAGTATCCGGCATGCCATAACCAAGATGAGTTATCTGCATTTTACCAGCACCGAGGAGTACAGGAAACGGGTGATACAGCTGGGGGAAGATCCTGACAGGGTGTTTACGGTGGGAGCTGTCGGTATAGAAAATATTATGAATACTAGACTTATGCCGCCGGATGAATTATCGGAATTTTTAGGCATGCCTTTGTCAGAACCTTATGCGGTGGTGACCTTCCACCCGGTAACTTTGGAGGACAATACCGTAGAAGAGCAGTTTTCGCAGCTGCTTAAAGCCTGTGACAATCATCCACAGTTAAGATACATTTTTACTAAAGCCAATGCGGATGCCAACGGACGGATAATTAACAGAATGATCGATGATTACGTAAGAACTCATAAGAATGCCGTAGCGTTTGCTTCACTTGGTACCGTGCGGTATCTTAGTGCCTTAAAATATGCAAGCCTTGTTATAGGCAATTCCTCAAGCGGCCTGATTGAAGTCCCTTCATTTCATATACCTACGGTAAATATCGGTGACAGGCAAAAAGGAAGGCTGATGGCCGAATCGGTAATATCCTGTGAACCGGACTGCGAGGATATAACCCGGGCTGTTGCAAAAGCCCTAAGCAGAGAATTTCGCGATAAAATATCCAACGTGAAAAATCCTTACGGTGACGGCAACACATCGGATAAAGTGGCCGGCATAATAAAGGAATATTTGTTTGACAGGGAAATTAACCTTAAAAAAAGGTTTTATAATATTTCTTTTGATTTATAGCAGTATCCTGCAATTAAAGTAAAACTTACCGCTGACTGTTTCTTAAGACATAATTAATGTAACTCTTATATATACTATGCCATAAAAATGTAAAGCGAAAAAACGGCAGTATTTTTATAATTTACTCGGAGGAAAGAATGGGATCAAAATCAAATCTTGCCATAATTCCGGCACGCAGCGGTTCCAAAGGTCTGAAGGATAAAAACATAAAACTTCTTAACGGGAAACCCTTGATGGCATATACTATCGAGGCAGCCTTGGCATCCAAGATTTTTGATACGGTATATGTGTCCACGGATTCGGAGGAGTATGCCCAAATTGCGGTCCAATATAATGCCGAAGTGCCTTTCCTTCGATCAAGGGAAAATGCGGGCGACACTTCATCTTCCTGGGATGTTGTAAGAGAAGCCTTAAGCGGTTTCGAAAAGATGGGACTTACCTTTGATATGGTGACCCTGCTTCAGCCCACCACTCCCTTAAGGAATGCCGAGGATATTAAAGAAGCCTACCGGCTGTATCTGGAGAAAGAAGCCAAAGCGGTTATAAGTGTCTGCGAGGTGGACCATTCTCCCTTATGGTGCAATACCTTGCCGGAAGATTTGTCCTTAAAGAATTTTATAAATCAAGAAGTCTTACGGTCACCCCGGCAGAGACTGAAGACTTTTTACAGGATTAACGGGGGCATTTACATGGTGAATGTACCTTATTTTCAAAAGGAAGGAGAAGCAGGACTGTACTGCGACGGTTGTTATGCATATATTATGGACAAGGAAAGGTCCATAGATATTGATGACGGGTATGACTTTTTTATGGCGGAGGCTTATTTAAAGTATCATAAAAGGATGAGCGGCGCCGGTGGCTGACAAATTTTTGCATACGGTTTGATGTTAAGGTGGGATTATCGTTAATTCCACCTTTATTTTGCAAGTTTTTGCCGAAAGAAAGCGGTATGATATGGCCGCCATAATCAGATATAATTAACTTCGCGCCGGGAAGCTCTGCCGTATATTGGCATAGTTTTTTACATTCGTGCTTATAAGATATTTTCAAATTATGTCGATATATAATATGATATGTAATATAGTACGGTAAACAGCTGAAATCTGAATTCCCGAACAGTACGGTACTTTATATCGCCACGGTTTTATAGTAAATTTATAGTGAATATCAGTAAATTTACCGATAAAATTAACCGTGTTATTATAACAAGGAGTTAAATAAATGATATCAATATGCATTATA
>CAZIHC010000200.1:0-4818 GCA_964538605.1 uncultured Herbinix sp.
CATTCCCTTAGCTTTGCATTACCATTTAGTATCAATGCACCGTTTTTATAGTGTCCGTATTTACGGGGCCATTTTTTGGCGCAATACCATCTGCAATATTCCTCCGTGACGGTAATAGTCCACATCTACCACAGAATCAAATCTTATCTTAGCCTTAAAACATACTTTCTTGCCGTCTTTTGCCGTGGCAACAACTTCTGCCAAATCCCCCGGTCTAATATTATCGTCAAGGATTATATCTATAACTTCCTCACCGGTAAGCCCGAGTCTTTCTGCCGATTCGCTCTCCATGAACTGTAAAGGCAAAACCCCCATCATAACCAGATTGGATCTATGAATTCTTTCAAAACTCTCCGCAATCACAGCCTTTACACCCAGCAAACTCGGCCCCTTTGCGGCCCAATCTCTGGATGAACCCATTCCGTAATCTTTGCCTGCCAGGACTACCAAGCCTGTATTATCTTTTTTATACCTCATACAGGCATCATAAATCGGCATTACTTCACCGGTAGGCCAATATGTGGTATAACCTCCTTCCGTTCCCGGAGCAATACGGTTGCGGATGCGTATGTTGGCAAATGTCCCTCGCATCATTACTTCATGATTTCCTCTTCTTGAGCCGTAAGTATTAAAATCTTTCGGTTCTATACCGTGTTCCATAAGATATTTGCCTGCCGGGGTATTCTTTCCGATGGCTCCCGCAGGAGAAATATGGTCTGTCGTTACCGAATCCCCTAAACTTGCGATTACCCTAAGCCCTTTTAACGGTTTTACTTTATCCGGTTGCGGGGAAAGACCGATAAAGAAAGGAGGTTTTCTTATATATGTTGATTTTTCGTCAAATTCATACAGGCTTCCCTCATTGATTTTTATCTCATTCCAAAGGTCATTGTCGCTATACACTTTACCGTATTCTTTTTTAAACAGTTCAGGTTTTACATATTTAACTACAGCATCCCGAATTTCCTCGGAAGTAGGCCAAATATCCGAAAGGTATACTTTGTTGCCGTCCTTATCAAGACCTATGGGATCTTTTGTCATATCTATATCTACCGTTCCGGCAAGGGCGTATGCGATTACTAACGGAGGTGAAGCCAGATAATTGGCTTTTACCAACGGATGAATTCGTCCTTCAAAATTTCTGTTTCCCGATAACACTGAAGCTACCAAAAGGTCGTTATTTACTATTGCATCCGTAATTTCGGGAAGAAGGGGACCGGAGTTTCCGATGCATGTGGTACAACCGTAGCCGACAACATTAAACCCCAAAGCTTCAAGATACTGCATAAGTCCCGCTTCTATAAGATAATCCGTAACGACTTTGGAACCGGGAGCAAGGGATGTTTTTACATAAGCCGGAACCTTTAAGCCTTTTTCCACAGCTTTCTTGGCCAGAATACCCGCTCCCAGCATTACGGAGGGATTGGAGGTATTGGTACAGGAAGTTATGGCCGCAATAACCACAGCCCCGGTTTTCATAACCCCGTTCCTTCCGTCGGCCAAAGTAAGCTTAACAACTTTATTAAATTCGGCTTCCGTAAGGCCATGACCCTGATTACCGTAAAGCGTTATAACACTGTTTCTGAAAGCTTCCTTCATTTTACTCAAAGGAATTAAGTCCTGAGGCCGTTTAGGCCCCGCAAGGGCGGTCTCAACAGTCGATAAATCCAGTTCAATAACTTCAGTATAAACCGGATCTTCATTACCTTTTTCATAGAACATACCGTTGGCCTTAAGATACTCTTTAACTTTTTCTACATGTTCCACGGTTCTTCCTGTAAGAAGCAGATAATTCAAAGTTTCGTCATCCACAGGGAAGAAACCGCAGGTAGCCCCGTATTCCGGAGCCATATTGGCTATGGTGGCCCTGTCTGCCAGACTTAAATTATGGACGCCTTCTCCGAAGTATTCGACAAACTTGCCAACAACCCCTTTGTCTCTTAGAAGCTTGGTAATCCTTAAAGCCAGGTCGGTAGCCGTAACTCCGGCTGAAAGCCTTCCATTTAACCGCACCCCTATAACCTCCGGTATAGGGAAATATGAAGGTTGTCCGAGCATCCCTGCTTCGGCCTCAATTCCGCCGACACCCCAACCCAAAACTCCCAGGCCGTTAACCATTGTGGTATGGGAATCGGTTCCTACCAGAGTATCGGGATAAAGTACGTTTAATTCCAAATTATCATTTAAATTGCCTTCGGATCTGTCATTTTGCTTACCTTCTGTTACTACCTTCGCAAGATATTCCAAATTAACCTGATGAACTATTCCCGTGGAAGGAGGAACCACACTGAAATTATCAAAAGCTTTCTGTGCCCAGTTTAAAAACTGGTATCTTTCCTTGTTTCTTTCAAATTCCCTCTTTACATTGCCTGCTAAGGCATCCGGCAAACCATAGTAATCTACCTGTACCGAATGATCGATAACAAGATCAACCGGTACTTCAGGATTAATTCTTTTTGCCAAAGCTTCGATATCCCCGGTTTCTTCCTTTTTGCCGGTTTCAATATCGGAGGATACTTTTGCATATTCTGCCATAGCCATTCTCATAGATGCCAGATCCAGTACGGCAGGGACACCGGTAAAATCCTGCAGGATAACCCTGGCAGGTTTAAAGGGTACTTCCCCCTTTCCTCCCCTGTGATTTGCCCAGCTTGCCAAATCCGTAATATGTTCGTCCGTTATGGCTATCCCATCCCATTGGCGAAGCACAGATTCCAGCAATATCTTTACGGAGTAAGGCAGGCGTTTTATGTCATATCCGTAATCTTCCAGGGAATTAATATTGTAATATATATATTTCTTACCATTTATCTTAAGAAGCCTTTTGGCATTCTCTTTGAACTTGCTTATCAATCAAATCACCTCTCTTTGCTTTGATTTAGCGTTATTTGCATTATTTATATCTATGATACATTATTTAATAACAGTTGCCAAGCTGCCTTTCCGTTTCTTTAATCAATACTGATATTTCAAAAAAGCTTCCTTCTGAATTTTTATCCCTGTCCAAGTCCTATCCGGACTTCTTCATTGACTCCAAGTCATGTCCAAAGCATACTCTTTTTTTGGATAATTTTCAACTTATAAACATTTCAGCATGTATCAGCAAATATATTTGACATGCCTGTTATAAGCAAAACAAGTATTACCGGGATAATCAATAAAGGGTTAAAAATTATAGGCATACATTTATAAGCCTGTGAAAATGTGAGCTTATATCTGTATGCCATATTATAATGAAGTAAATTAAACTAATTTATGTTATTTTGTCATAAGATTATTTTTTCATATTATCTGCACATAAACCCTTTTTGCCGTAAATTGTCAAGTTGTCTATAAACCTGTAAATGTGAAAGCCGCATAATCTATCTCCGGTATTAAATCATTATGCCATCTTCTAAAGCCTGTATGGTCCGTCACCGGATTTAACGACATAAAAATCTGCCTTCAGTCCCGTTCTTTCATTGTAAATCCTTCCTACATTTTCGATAAATGCCTCTGTACAATCTTCACTTACGATGTTTACAGTACATCCGCCGAAACCGGCTCCGGTCATTCTGGCACCGATTACCCCGTCCTGCATTACGGCAGCTTCGAAAAGTGCATCCAGATGAAGCCCGGTTACCTCATAATCATCCCTTAAAGATATATGGGATTCTTTCATCAAAGAACCGAATTTTTTCATGTCATCAGCCCTAAGAGCTTCAAAGGCTTCTTTTGTTCTCTGGTTTTCATACACGGCATGCCTTGCTCTGCGGATTAAAGTTTCGTCTTTTATAACAGCCTTATGGGCTTCAAATTCTTCCCTTGATAAATCCCCCAAAGTCTTTATATTAATAACAGTTTGCAGCCTTTTTAATGCTTCTTCACATTCGCTTCTGCGTTCATTATATTTGGATTCATTAAGGCCTCTTCTTTTATTGCTGTTGGCAATTATTATTTTTTTATCTTTCAGATTGAGGGGCGCATATTCATACTCCAGGGTTGACGTATTTAAAAATATGGCATGATCTTTTTTGCCCATAGCTACGGCAAACTGATCCATAATCCCGCAATTAACCCCGACATATTTATTCTCGGCATACTGGCTAAGCAGGGAAATGTCTTTTAAGTTTATATCAATGCTGTAAAAATCTTTTGCTATGTATGCCATTAGCACTTCTATGCTGGCCGATGAAGACAGGCCCGAACCGTTGGGGATATCTCCACAGAAAAGAATATCCATGCCGCGGTCTATTTTTGGCATAAATAAATGCCGGGCAAATGCCCACAGTACACCTATGGGATAATCTGCCCAGGCATTTTTTCTATGACTGCTTAATTCATCCGAAGATAAAATCTCATCCAGGGATGAAATTATTACACCTTTTTCAGGAAAATTCATGGAATAAAATCTAAATATCCTGTCGCTGCGAAGCCGTGCCGCCCCGTAAGTACCAATCTCCAAAGCACAGGGGAATACATGGCCTCCGTTATAATCGGTATGTTCTCCGATCAGGTTAACCCTGCCCGGAGCAAAATAAACCTGAACTCCTTCATTATAATTGTAAATGTCTTTAAACCACCTCAGCAATTTGTCTCTCATTTTTCCTCCCCATGATCCTTAAATATTATATTATCTTTTTATGCTTATAATTATCTTCATAAATTTCCGGTAAAGCGGTGAACCTATTTTATGAAGCCTTTCGCCCTTAAGTTTAGGTAAATCAGTGCTTTTTAAAAAGTATATCACAGGGAAGAAAAAATAAAAAGCCGTCCAAATTTTATTTAATTATCCCATCAAATAATTTCTCATGTTCTTTAGAGCTGATTTTTCCAGGC
>CAZIHC010000201.1:0-4818 GCA_964538605.1 uncultured Herbinix sp.
CCCCTTGAATGATCATAAAACGGAAAAATATCATCACGGTATTTATAAAAAGAACTTCTGCTGATCTGGACGGCATCGGTTGCCTCCTGTACTGTCATAACCCGTTCAGAATCAAGAAGTCTTTTGGCCTCCACAACTTTTAAGAGTACCTCCGGTAAAGCTTTCTTTTTCACAATATAATACTCGTCATCCCTCACAACAAAATACCTCCCAATTTATATTTTTTCCTGTTGTATTTTCTACAGATACAATTGTCTTTGATAGAAAGAAATCTTATCATATAATTATGCATAATGCAAGACGAAATTACAAAGCCCTAGTCTTAAAAATCACTTTTGTTATATATGACAGATTATATAAGGTATTATTTGAATTCTTTGTATAAAAATACATGTTTTTTTATAAGAATTAACAGGGGTTTTAGTGCCAAATGAATGTCTTCAAACTCAAATTCCTAAATATTAATAATTATATTAAAAACACCTGCTGTAATCCTTGCACCACTTACCGGACAATAAATGCCGCCTATGACTCTTAAATCACAGCACGTGTTCTTAAATTTGAATTATTATGCGTTTTCTTACAATATTTTAGAAAGGAATTCCTTTAATCTCGGATGCTGTGGATTATCGAAAAACGCCTCCGGCGTATTCTGTTCAACTATTTTTCCTTCATCCATAAACATAACTCTTGTAGCAACTTTCTTTGCAAATCTCATCTCATGGGTTACCACAACCATTGTCATTCCTTCCTGAGCCAGGGCTTCCATAAGTTCCAGTACTTCCCCTACCATTTCAGGGTCCAGAGCGGAAGTAGGTTCATCAAAAAGCATCACATCCGGATTCATTGCCAAAGCCCTGATTATGGCTATACGCTGTTTTTGCCCTCCGGACAACTGATTTGGATATGATAACGCTTTTTCTTTAAGTCCGATTCTGTTAAGAAGCTCTATTGCCTTATCGTCGGCTTGGTCTTTAGTCATAATGCCAAGCTTTGTCGGAGCCAGTGTTATATTTTCCAATACCGTAAGATGAGGAAATAAATTAAACTGCTGAAACACCATGCCCATTTTTTGTCTGATTTTATTTATATCTACGTTTTTATCGTTTATCTTTTTCCCTTCAAACCAGATTTCACCTTCCGTAGGCTCTTCAAGTAAATTCAGACAGCGCAAAAATGTGGATTTTCCGGACCCAGACGGTCCTATAACTACCACTTTTTCTCCCTTGTTTATAGTTTCGTCAATACCGTTTAAAACCCAGTTGTTTCCGAAAGCCTTTTTTAAATTTTTAGTTACGATCACCCTTAGCCAGCCTCCTTTCAAATACAGATAAAAGTTTTGACAATCCCATAACCAGGACAAGATAGCATAAAGCGGCTATTAATAACGGAGGCAGTATATCCCATGTTCTTGAACCGATATATTGAGCGGCTTTTGTAAGCTCTGTTACCGCAATGACACTTGCTACGGAAGTTTCCTTAATTAAAGTAATAAATTCATTTCCCAAAGCCGGAAGAATATTCTTAATTGCCTGAGGCAAAATAATCTTCCTCATAGTTTGGACATAACTAAGCCCCAAAGAACGGCCTGCTTCCATTTGTCCTTTATCTACGGATTCTATACCCGCTCTGATAATTTCAGCCACATATGCACCGGAATTAATGCCGAAGCATACGGCTCCCACCACAATTTCATTGGTATTTCTGGATGTAAAAATAAGATTGTATATAATGAGAAGCTGAACCATTAGCGGTGTGCCTCTTATAACGTTAACATAAACATTGCATATATTTGACAGCCACCGCATTTTATAGTTTACGGCAGCAACTTTTAACACCGCAACCAGTACACCGATTAAAGTACCGATTATAACAGCAAAAAATGAAATTAACAGGGTTATTTTCAGGCCGTTTATATATGACATATACCGCTGATTTGGAATTAATGCATTATAAAAAGACTTATATAAATCATTTAACCAGTTAAACCATGAACCTGATAAATACAAGATTTTCTCTCCTTTCATAACCTCCTTGGAAAATATTAATGCAACAAGATATAAGGGAAGACTTTCTTTTTGCATTAATATAGGGCTGTTCTATAGATACAGCCCTTACATTTAAAGGTAGGTCTTCAAAGGTACACATGCAAGAATATGTGTCCCTTCGGCAAAATTATTGATTTTTGCTTTTGCTTGTATGGTTTGCTATAAATTCTTCAATTTTTCCTTCGGATTTAAGTTGTTCTATAACCGTATTTATTGCATCCAGCAGTTCTTTGTTGCCTTTCTTTACGGCTATGGCATACTTATCCTCAAACAATATCCCGTCAAGAATAGTAAGTTCGGGATTTGCTTCTACCATTTCTTCGGCCGGCAAATTATCCATAACAATACAGTCTATTTTTCCGTTCTTTAAATCTTCCGCTGCCTGGCCGAATTTTGTATAGCGTCTGATTTCTTTTGCGTTTACATTTTCTTCTACCCAGAAATCAGCTATATTCCCTTGCTGAACACCGATAATCTTTCCGTCCAGATCATCCAGACTTGAGACGGTAGGATTCTCCTTGTTGACTACAACAACTTCCGTGTTATCAACATACTCAACTGAAAAATCCATTGTTTCCAATCTTTCTTTGCTGATGGATACGCCTGCTGCCACAAAATCCACCTGGCCGCTTGCTACCGCAGCCAACGCACCGTCAAAATCCATGTTTTTTATTACAAGCTCTTTTCCAAGGTAATCCGCTATGGCTTTGGCTATATCCATATCTACTCCGACTACCTCATCGCCTTCCAAATATTCATAAGGCGCAAAACTTGCTTCTGTTCCAACTATTATGGTATTATCCTGCTTTGATTTGCATCCCGTAGCTAAAATCATAAAAAATATTGCTAATGTTACAATACCGATTATCCTCTTTTTCATCTTATCCTCCACTCTAAAATCCGATCGGAGAATTTGCCCATTAGGCCAAACTTAATTACCTTTAGGCATCTTTAAAGCATTCACTTCATCTTCCGAAAGAAGCAAATTGCTGTCTAAAAGCAATATAAGCTCTCCGTCTGAATATGCTATAGATTTTAAATAAGAGGTGTCGCTGTTTTTTAATACCTCGGGAACATCAAATACATCGGATTGGTCAAAATCTTTAATACCCTTTACAAGGTCTACCTCAAGGGCAATTTGCACATCTCCTGCATTGGTAATCAAATACCTTGTATCTTTATCTGCTTCTTCATCAGGAAGGTTAAATTTCCTCCTTAAACTGAATACGGGAATTTCAGTTCCTCTCAAATTTATCTTGCCCTTTATATTTTTTGGCATTTTTTCGGCTTTAACTACTTCCAAATCCTTTTCAATCGTACTTACCTTGGTTATATCCAATCCGTATTCTTCTCCGTTTATCTGAAAAACCGCTTGCTTTATACTCATTTGTAAACCTCCTTAAGCTGTCCCGCCTTAATAACCGGTTATTTCGATTGTAACTTTCTTTGTGCATTCCATTTTAAATAAGCGTTTATAAAGGGATCCAGGTTCCCGTCAAGGACGCTCTGTGCGTTACCGACTTCCTCATTCGTCCTGTGATCTTTTACTAAAGTATACGGCTGCAGAACATAGGAACGAATTTGATTGCCCCAGCCAATTTCTTTTACTTCGCCTCTGATTTCGGATATTTTCTCCTGATTTTCCTGCTGCTTCATCATATACAGTTTAGCCTTCAGCATCTGCATGGCTTTTTCCCGGTTCTGTATCTGTGAGCGCTCGTTCTGGCATTGTACCACGATATTGGTAGGAAGATGGGTTATCCTGACTGCGGATGCGGTTTTATTTACATGCTGACCGCCTGCACCGCTTGCATGATAAGTATCGATTCTTAAATCCTTTTCATCAATTTCTATGTCGATATCTTCTTCAATATCCGGCATGACGTCACAGGATACAAAGGACGTCTGCCGTTTGCCTGCAGCATTGAACGGTGATATTCTTACAAGCCGGTGAACACCCCGCTCCGATTTTAAATATCCGTATGCATATTCACCGTTAATTTGAAGAGTGACGGATTTTATACCGGCTTCTTCACCGTCCAGATAATCAAGTACCTGTACGGTAAAACCCTTTTTGTCGGCCCATCTTTGGTACATTCTGCATAACATTCCGGCCCAGTCGCAACTTTCAGTGCCGCCTGCTCCCGCATGCAATGTTAAGATCGCATTGTAACTGTCGTATTCCTCGGACAATAATGTTCTAAGTTTCAGTTCCTCAAAATCTTCCTCAAATTTATCCAATGCTTCTTTTATTTCAGGAAGCAGCGACTCATCATTTTCCTCATATCCTATCTGAATAAGAGTTTCTAGATCCTCATATTCATTCTTAAGTCTGTTGTATTTTTCGACAATGTTTTTTAACCCGTTTAATTCTTTGATGATTTCCTGGGCTTTTTTTGCATCATCCCAAAATCCCGGGGCTTCCATTATCGAATTAATCTCTTTTATTCGCGATTCCTTACCGGCCAGGTCAAAGTGCATCCCCCACTTCAGCCAGCGGTTCTTCAAATGTTTCCAAGGTATATTTATATTGATCTAACTCTACCACTGTATCACCTCTTTCTAGTATTATATACTACCATTTATAAAAATTCAACCTAAATTGAATAAAAATTCGTACTTCTTCTAAGCGTTACGACCACAGCAATGCTTGTATTTTCTTCCGCTTCCGCAAGGGCACGGATCATTGGGCATAATCTTCTTGCTTGATCTTTTTACCGGTGTTCTTGCTACGCTGTCATCCCTGTTGGTTCCTGTTACTTTAGCAACT
>CAZIHC010000202.1:0-4790 GCA_964538605.1 uncultured Herbinix sp.
AGTAATTTAGCATGATTCAAACACATCATACCCCAACACTTGACAAAGAGCCTAATAAATTATATAAGATGATTTATATTCGACAATAACGGATAAAAAATGTAAAAAGGGGCTTAAAAAAGCCCCATTTATTTTTACGCTATACGATTTGGAAAATATAAAACTTCAAATAATTGGTCTCAGGGACATTCCATAAAATAGGATGGTCCTTGCTTTGCTGTCTGGCTTCGATCTGAAGCAATGAAACCCCTGCTTCCCTTGCAGCTTTGTTTAAGGTCTGTTTAAATAATTCTTCGTTCATAAAATGGGAACAGGAACAGGTAGCCAGATAACCGCCCCGGGGCAGCAGCCTCATAGCCGTCTTATTGATTTCCAGATAACCCTTGGCGGCATTTTTTATTGTATCTCTTGATTTGGTAAAAGCCGGCGGATCCAGGATAATAAAATCATAGACTCTGGGTTTTTCCAGTAACTCTTTGAGATAATCAAAGACGTCCGCAGTGACAAATTCAATATTTTCAATATTATTATTTTTGGCGTTTAAAGCTGCCATGTCAATAGCAGATTGAGAGATATCAACCGCAGTTACTTTCTTTGCACCGCCTTTGGCGGCATTTAAGGCAAAAGAACCGGTATGCGTAAAACAGTCCAATACGGTTTTTCCCTTTGCTATATCCTGGACGGCTTTGCGGTTATATTTCTGGTCCAGGAAGAAGCCTGTTTTTTGACCGTTTTCAATATCTACATTATAAGTAATACCGTTTTCCGTAATGGTAGTCATACATGAGTCGATATGAGGCAGGCCTTCATACCAGCCTTTAAATTGCTGCATTCCTTCCAATTCCCTTATTTTTACGTCATTTCTGAAATAATAACCGTCAATAGCCTGTCCGTCTTCTCTTAAAATTTCATCCAGCAGGCGAATCAGCATATCTATTCTTTTTTCAATTCCTAATGATAACACCTGAATTACAATCAGATTGTTGAAACGGTCAACGGTCAGGCCGGGAAAACGGTCGGCTTCACCAAAAATCAGTCTGCAGTTGTTGATATCTTTTTGCATAACTGTTTTTCGATAACTATATGCATGCTGCAATCTTCTTTTGAAAAAAGCCTCATCAAATTTGTCGTTTGCATTTGTAGAAATTATTCTGACCCCGATTTTAGAAAAGGTATTTATAAAGCCTGTCCCCAAATAAGAACCTTTGGGAGAGAACACATCGACCAGATCTCCGTTTTCAAAACTGCCGTTATATTCTGTTATTTCTTCCGTATATACCCATGGGTGACCGTTCTGCAGTGAAAGCGCAGCTTTCTTTGTGACGCGTACCGACGGGAAATTTCGTTGTATTTTCATTATTAATCACCATTTACTATTTAATCAAAAATAGTGAAAAAAAGCAACAAAAATTAAAGTTATTTTCCGTTTTGGAACGATACAGGAAAATGTCACTATAAAGACTATATTGTGAGATTTATTATAATTTTCGGATATTTTAAAGAAAGTATTGGTAAAATATTTTTGTTTAAACGTTTTTCCCAATTTTTTTATTGAAAATATTCTAAATTGATATAAAATATACTTAAAACAAGTTGTTATCTTGGAGCAAAGTTATAAAATTTTTTATTTTGTTGAATTTTTTTTATTTTATTTTATAATGTAATAAGAACTGGAATCATTTTCTAGTTAAGTGGTATAATATATGACGGATGCCTTAACAGTAATAAAATATTAAATTAAACGAACGGGAAGATATTTAAATTTGAATATTAAGAGCAATTGGATTAAATCTGATTGCTTTTATACTTTTTTATAATTATTTAACCTGGGAGGAAGCGAAATGAGATTTTTATTTTGCAATATTGCATGGCTGGATTATTACAAAGGCATATATGAAGGGGTTGATGTGCCTATAGGCGGTGGTGATTATATTAAACAGACCGGAGATGCTCATGAGAAGTATAATTTTGAGGCTGTTGAAATATATGGAGAAACTGAGCGATATTGTCTTGGTTATGTTGCAACAAAAGCTACAAAGACACAAAATCAGTTACATATAGAAAAGATTAGCGGATGTGAAGGATTAGAAAACCAGGACTATGTGGACGATGTAACCGTTATTTACTGCGCAAAACACCCTGCACATAATTTTACCACAGTAGTAGGATGGTATAAGCATGCAACGGTTTACAGATATTATCAGCAGATGGAGTTTCCTTCTAATATCCCCGGTGATGACAGTGTATACATACAATACTACAATGCTATAGCAAGGGCAAATGACTGTGTTTTACTTCCACGCAGGGAAAGAAGTTTGTATAACAAATGGAATGTTCCGAGAAGAACGTCCGGTGCGGCTTTCGGCTTTGGACAGTCGAATGTATGGTTCGCCACAGAAGAAAATGAACTTTTAAAAAAATACCTTGAAAAATTAAAGAATCAGATAGAAGAATATGACGGAGAAAATTGGCTTTATAAATATCCGGAGATATCATAGTTATAAGTTTGAAGATCCTACGTTGCAAAAAGCAATTGTAGGATCTTTTTATGTATATCCATTTATTATCAAACTGCAATTTCAAAGACATAGAATAAAACTTATGAGATATAAAAATATGTCTTTTTTAATATCAAAATTTTATATATGTTTATATAATGTGATTTTTTAAGATACTAGTCGTTTTATTATTGAAAACTTCATTGGAAGAAAATATGAAGGGATGTGATATGCTTGACGGATTACGAGTTTACTAAAAAAGTAAACCCTAAGTATCGTTCAGTGGTTTTGTTTCCCGTTTAAATTACAAAAACCTTATGTAAAATATCATACTATTTTTACTGTAATTAATAGTAGATATATGGCAGTAATTGTCCCTTTTTTATTTTCTATATAAGGGGTATTGAAATACAAATATTCTAATGATATACTACCATTCATCCATGATAAATATGCCAAAGAAGGATGTTTTAAGATAAATATGAAGAACATTTTGTCCTACATATTTAAAGTTCGGATACCTCATGCAGTTAATTCGCTGACCTCTTCGGAAAACCGTATTTTGAGGCTGTTTACTTTTGAAGGCATTCTTATTACTATGATTAACAACCTGGTCGGCAGCCACAACAATCTGTTTGCTACAAGACTGGGGGCCAGTGATTATGAGTTGGGACTTGTTACCATGCTGCCGCAGCTTGTAGGGATGGTTGTGTTAATTCCCGGGGGAATACTTACCGACAGGATGAAAAATAAGCGTGACATGGTAATCTTGGCCTTGTGTGCCGTGGCTTTTATTTATACCCTTATAGGATTTGTTCCGGCTCTTGGCTCGTACAAGTTGGAGTTTTTTTTATTTTTGCTGGCTCTGTCATCGGCACCTATGACTGTTTATAACGTATCCTGGCAGGCTTTTTTTTCTGATGCGGTCCACCCCAACGGAAGAAACAGTATTTTGGCAGTAAGATCGGCTATGGCTTTTTTGGTCGGTATAACTATAACCCTGACATGCGGAGCTCTTTTGTCCCGTGCCGATATTAACAGTGATAAAATTTGTTTGCATCAGATGTTTTTATGGATTGGGGTTTTTCTTTTACTTATCCAGATTTTTGTTTTAAGAAAGATACCTGGAAAAACTTTTGAAAAGGTTAATCAGATTAGTTTTCATGAAATAAAAAAAGCGTTTTCGGAACTTCTTCACAATCGCAGATTTTTAGGATTTGCAGGTGTTGCCTTGTTTTTTTATTTGACCTGGCATAGTGACTGGACTCTGTATTTTATCGGGGAAACACAGTACCTTGGCATGAATGAGGCATGGTTGAGCTATTTAAGTATCGGAAATGCAGTTATACAGTTTTTAACCATGGGAATTTGGAGCAAGATAAATTCAAAACACGGAGTAAGATTTGCCATAATATTTGGAAGCTTAGGACTGGCTTTCTGCCCTGTAGGAATGATTATTACAACCGGTTTGAACAGTGTAAATGCCAAACTTATTTTCCTTATCTTAAACACTTTTTTTAATATTACTTTAGCTACTACAAATTTAAATATTATTCAATGTTTGCTTGAAGTAATACCTGAGAACAATAAAACATTAAATATTTCCGTTTATACAACACTGGTTAGTTTGTCTAACGGCATTATGCCCATGTTGGGGGTAGCGGCATACCAGAAGTTAGGTGGGGATCTTAGGGCATTACATACGGTTTTCTGGATAATATTTGTCCTTCGGATTATTGCTACAGGCCTTTGGGCTTTAAGATGGTGGATACTCAGGAAAGCGGACGAAGCTTAATACGGCTTTATTGTGGCTTGATTAATTGATATCATATGTTAAAATAAAGTATAAAGCAATTTATGATACTTTTTTATTGAATACATTGTTCATTCGGAAAGAATGGAACAGTGTTTTTCGCTTCTGAGAGGTGGTTGAATGAATAAATCAGGTAAATTTTTAGCCTCTGCATCTTTGCTGATTTTAACCTTGATTATATTTGTATTTCCGACAAAGGCTTACGCAGACGGGACAGAGGATAGGATATGCAATGGAGTTTATATAGATACGGTTGATGTAAGCGGCATGACAGCCCAGGAAGCCAAGGACGCATTAAAAAGACATATTGATGAACTTCGTCAAAAAAGTTTTGCCCTGGTTGTTGAGGACAAAACCATTATTATAACAATGGCAGACTTGGACTATTCTTTCGAACCAAACAATTATATTAAACAAGCGTTAGGACTTGGCAAATCAGGTAATCTTATCAAACGATATAAGGACAGTAAAGATATTGA
>CAZIHC010000203.1:0-4789 GCA_964538605.1 uncultured Herbinix sp.
TAGGAAGAAAAGTAAGGGAATATAAAGAGCAAAATCCGGATAAGGAAGTAATCAGCCTAGGCATAGGAGATGTTACAAGGCCTCTGGTACCGGCTGTCGTAGAAGCGTTAAGTAAGGCCTCTTTTGAAATGGGAAATAAGGAAACTTTCAGAGGATACGGCGAAGAGCAGGGCTACGGCTTTTTACGGCAGGCTATATGCGGTTATTATAAGAAAAAGGGTGTGGACTTAACCGAGCAGGAAGTTTTTATAAGCGACGGAGCCAAAAGTGACCTCGGCAACATCCTTGACATATTCGAAACAGACAATACCGTGCTTATTCCAGATCCGGTTTATCCGGTATATGTTGATACCAATATAATGGATGGAAGAAAGATTATTTTTATGAACGGAAATGAGGAAAATAATTTTCTTCCTATGCCCGATTATAAAGTGGAAGCTGATATTATATATATTTGCTCACCAAACAATCCGACCGGAGCCGTATACGGCAAAGAGGCACTGAAAGAATGGGTTAATTATGCTTTAAAAAGGGATGCGGTAATTTTATTTGACAGTGCTTATGAAAGCTATATTCAGGATGAGAAACTGCCTACAAGTATATATCAGATTGAGGGAGCAAAGAAGTGTGCCATAGAATTCTGCTCTTTGTCCAAAACAGCCGGTTTTACCGGAACAAGATGCGGGTATACTGTTATACCCATGGAACTTATAAGAGACGGTGTACCGCTTAACAAATTATGGTTAAGAAGGCAGACCACTAAGTTTAACGGGGTTCCGTATATTATACAAAGAGGTGCCGAAGCGGTATTTTCGGACACAGGCCTTGGGCAAATAAAAGAAAATATAGCTTATTATATGGAAAATGCCCGGATTATAACCGATACCTTAAAAAAGCTTGGCATATGGTTTGTGGGCGGAGAAAATTCCCCTTATATCTGGCTTAAATGTCCGAAAAATATGTTATCCTGGGAGTTTTTTGACTATCTGCTTACAAACGCACAGGTTGTGGGTACACCGGGGGCAGGGTTTGGAAATAACGGCGAGGGCTTCTTTAGGCTGACCGCCTTTGGCGACAGGGAAAAAGTGATTACAGCAATGGAAAGAATTAAGAATTTAATGCTATGAAGTTTATAATTGAATAATAAAGCCTTGGCAGACGTAGATTTTGTGAGATTAAAGAAGATAAAAATGTTTATAAACTTAGTGTCTAATTTATAAATATCAAAGTTAAAATCATCATAGTAAAAACCATAGCAATAAATATCATAGCATTCAAATTGCTAAATTTGATAAATACCGGAGTTTAAGATAAGTAAATAGGGATTTAATAATTAAGGGCATAATTTACACTTATAAATCACCTTTATTAGGTTAAGGAAATGGCAGCAGGTGATTTATAAGTGTTTTTTCTGCGCCTATTCATAGTTTAAATTCTTACCGTAAATTAATTGACCGGATTAGATTACACTGTATAAAATCTCAGCATAAGTAGGATACGGCCAATATTTCTTTGCAACAACAGTTTCAAGTTCATCTACAATAAGACGAAGCTCGGACATGGCTACAAATACTTTGTCACGATAGAATCTGGCAACACTTAAAGCGTCACTTTGAGATTTTGATTCAAGTAAGGTGTTTTCCAGCTCTTCAAGCTTCTTAACCAAACGGGAAGAAAGCCTTGAGAGTTTATCTACCAATTGCTCTTCAAGTGTGCAGTCGAAACTGCTTCCGCATGCTTTTTTGCTGTTAAGAAGCTGCAGTACTTCATTCTGATAGCTTACGCAGGCAGGAATAATGCCTTTCTTAACCATATCGATCATGGTCAGAGCTTCGATATGCAGGGTCTTGCTGTAATTTTCAAGCAAAATTTCGTATCGGGAATGAATTTCAGTTTCGGTAAATACATGATGGCGGGTAAACAAATCTATGCTCTTTTGTGATACAAAGGCGGGAAGTGCATCAACTGTAGTCTTCAGATTAGACAGGCCGCGTCTTTTTGCCTCCTGTACCCATTCTTCAGAGTAGTTGTTGCCATTGAAGATGATGCGCTTATGTTCACTAATGGTCTTTTGTATGAGTTTAGTCAAATCACCTTTAAAGTCCTCGGAATTTTCTAGAACATCCGCAAATTCCCTCAATACTTCTGCAACAGCAGTATTCAGAACTATATTCGGACCTGCAATCGAGAATGCAGAGCCAAGCATACGAAACTCGAATTTGTTGCCGGTAAATGCAAACGGTGATGTACGGTTACGGTCGGTGGTATCCTTAGGGAAGTGAGGCAGTACCGTAACACCGATTTCCATTTGGTGTTTTTCTTTACCTTGGTAGGCAGTACCGTTTTCAATAGCTTCAAGAAGCTGTGTAAGCTCATCACCCAAGAACATGGATACGATAGCCGGAGGGGCTTCGTTTGCTCCAAGCCTGTGGTCGTTGCCTGCGCTGGCAACGGATACTCTAAGAAGATCCTGATATTCGTCTACTGCCTTGATTACAGCCACCAGGAATAACAGGAACTGAGCATTTTCATAAGGTGTATCGCCGGGCTCAAGCAGGTTTACTCCGGTATCGGTGGAAATAGACCAGTTGTTGTGCTTGCCGCTTCCGTTGACACCTGCAAAAGGTTTCTCATGGAGCAGGCATGTAAGGCCGTGTTTGTTGGCTATGCTCTTTAGAAGTTCCATGGTAAGCTGGTTATGGTCGGTGGCTATATTTGTGGTACCAAACACAGGGGCCAGCTCATGCTGTGCCGGAGCAACCTCGTTGTGTTTGGTTTTTGCCGGAACCCCAAGTTTCCATAATTCTTCCTCCAGCTCTTTCATAAATGCGGCCACACGAGGCTTGATATTGCCAAAGTAGTGGTCTTCCATTTCCTGCCCCTTGGGAGGCCTTGCGCCAAACAGGGTTCTGCCGGTGTAAATTAAATCAGGACGCTTTAAATATACTTCTTTATCTATAAGGAAGTATTCCTGTTCGGGACCTACAGTGGTAATAACCCTTTTTGCGTCCTTGTTGCCGAAAAGCCTAAGGATACGCATAGCTTGTTTATCAAGGGCTTCCATGGATCTAAGCAGAGGAGTCTTTTTATCCAAAGCTTCACCGCTGTATGAACAGAAAGCCGTAGGTATATATAGGGTACCGTCCTTGATAAAGGCATAGGATGTTAAATCCCAAACGGTATAACCTCTTGCTTCAAAAGTAGCCCTTAAACCACCTGAAGGGAAGCTTGAAGCATCAGGCTCTCCCTTAATCAGTTCCTTTCCTGAAAATTCCATGATGACACGACCGTCTTTTTGAGGAGATATAAAGCTGTCGTGCTTTTCTGCCGTAACGCCGGTCATCGGCTGGAACCAGTGGGTATAATGGGTAGCCCCTTTTTCTACAGCCCAATCTTTCATAGCATTGGCTACAACATTGGCTACGTCAAGTTCAAGATGAGTTCCCTCTGTCATTGTTTTCTTTAATGCTTTATATATATCTTTGGGCAGTCTGGCCTGCATAACGGCATCATTAAAAACCATACTGCCGAACAAATTAGGTACATCCTTCATTTTAATTCCCCCTTTTTCTTTTACTTATGTACATTTTACAGTAATATTATTCCGGCAGCTTCACAGGCTGAGATAGTCTCCTGATCCCAAACAGATGCCTGAACCTCGCCGATGTGCGCTTTTCCGAGAAGGAGCATGCACAGGCGGGATTGACCTATACCGCCGCCCATAGTCAGAGGCAGTTTGCCTTCGAGTAAGTCTTTGTGGAAGGGCAGTTTGGCACGATGTTCACAGCCTGCTTTTACAAGCTGTTCTTTAAGAGATACTTCATCTACTCTGATACCCATGGATGAAACTTCATGAGCACATCCTAAAAGATCGTTCCAGAATACGATATCTCCGTTAAGCTGCCAATCGTCATAATCGGGAGCTCTTCCGTCATGTTTCTGGCCGGATTTAAGAAGATCGCCGATCTGCATTATAAAGGCAGTTTTATGTTCTCTTAGGTATTCGTTTTCTCTTTCCTTCGGGGAAAGTTCCGGATACATATCTTCCAGTTCCTGAGTGGTTATAAAGCTTACTTCAGGTGAAAGCAGATCGGGAAGTCCGGCAAAATGTGCTTTTAACTCTTTTTGTGTTTCGCAGATTGCACCGACAATTTTACGTACGGTATCTTTTAGTGTTTCAACGTTTCGGGTTTCGCGGTCTATAACTTTTTCCCAGTCCCACTGATCAACATATATGGAGTGAAGGTTATCCATATCCTCATCTCTGCGTACCGCATTCATATCGGTATACAAGCCTTCACCGACTTTAAAACCGTACTTGTGAAGCGCATAACGTTTCCATTTGGCCAGGGAGTGAACAATCTGTGCCGTACCTTGGGTTTCCCTAATATCAAATTCAACCGGACGCTCTACTCCGTTTAAGTCATCGTTAAGACCCGTTTGAGGCTCAACAAAAAGCGGAGCCGATACCCGTTTCAGGTTTAAAGCTGCAGATAAATTGTCCTCAAAAATCCTCTTAATCATTCCGATCGCCGTCTGTGTCTCATACAAGGTTAAAGCTGAACGATAAGCCTTTGGTATGAATACTTTGCTCATATCTACCCATCCTCTCTTTTTAAAATTTAATAAAATAAAACGGCGCTGTGGAAATATTTCCACAGCGCCGTTGCTGTTTACTCATCAAGTATATTATATGATTTTTAAAATGTCAATCCTTAAAATGTAAATTTTAAATATATTTTTAAATTGCAAGTTTAATTGCCTTACAAAATCTTACAGAACCCTGTTT
>CAZIHC010000204.1:0-4726 GCA_964538605.1 uncultured Herbinix sp.
TACTGGGATGATTTAAATAAATCATATGCAACTTCTGCCTTTTGTTGATTATCAAATATACCGTAAACCGTAGGACCGCTTCCGCTCATAACAGAAGAGAGAGCGCCGTTTTCTTTCATTTTTTCTTTTATTTCATTTATAACCGGATATTCCCCGGCTGTTACGGTTTCCATGATATTGTCTATAAGAGGGGCAAGTTTGTATAAATTTCTCTCATTTAGGGCTTCAAGCATTGCATCTATATCCGGGTGTCTTTCGCCCTCATTCAGTCTGAGATTTTCATATACATATTTGGTTGAAACGTTTATATCGGGCTTTACAAGCAGAATGAAACAATCAGGTAAAGGCGGAAGGGGTTTAAGGTTTTCGCCAATGCCTTCAGCCAGTGCGGTACCCATAAGCAGACAAAAAGGGACATCTGCACCAAGCTTAACTCCTATGGCCATCAGTTCTTCTAAAGACAATCCGATTTGATATAATTGGTTTAAACCTTTTAATGTGGCAGCAGCATCCGCACTACCTCCTGCCAAACCGGCGGATACGGGTATCCTTTTGTTTAAATATATACTAAGCCCGTCTTTAATAGTAAAAAGCTCCCGAAACAGCTGGACGGCCTTGAATGCAAGATTTCTTTGGTCTGTCGGAAGATAGTTGAGGTTGGATCTGACGGTTACGGATTGAAATTTTGTTTTCTTAATGCTGACAGTATCATATAAATCGACGGTCTGCATAATAGTTTTTATATCATGGTAACCGTCTGGACGTTTTCTTATAACATCTAAGCCAATATTAATCTTGGCATAGGCTTTAACGGCTATGGAATTCATAATATCCTCCCCAAATACTTAGAACCTCTTTAGCATAAAAGTGCCTGTAAGTCTTGGTACCGGTTTATAGTTATAGATGTATATTTTATTGCTAGTGTCATGTTAATTTGTGATTATCATTCAAGTTTGATTAAGGATAAGCTATTTTAACATATCTGTGTACCGAATACAAATCAATTTATATCTTAAAATGCTTCTTAATAAAATCAAACAGTTTAAATCTGATTTTGACCGGTACTTTATTTGCTTTTATATAATCCAATTCGTCATCTGTCAAAAGGTATTTTAATTTTTTTTCCGAATCTTCCGACACAATACTATAGGTTTCATCAACAAAGCATAAAGGAGGAAACATGACGCACCACCAGTTTTGGCCCTGTGCATCTCCTATACGTACCTGTAATGCTTCATAATTTCCGGGCGGTAAAGCATAATCGCCGTATACTTTCATAGGAAAGTAGCATGTTGTAAAAGAAGCCGAAATCGGATAAGAATATCCGTGGTTTTTTATAACCTGAGAAGCTACATTTTCTATTAAGGGCAGGTTGTTCTCAATGACCGATCTGGCATCGTCTATGGTGGTTATATCTTTAAAATACGGGTAAAGAGTTCTGACCAGGGCGTCCTTAACCTGGTATTTCAGATTCTGGTCCTCTTTGCGATCGCTGTTTGCTATTACATGAAAACGTATTATATTCTTAGCCACATTTTCCTGAAGGTTTTTCGAAGCAACCGTATGTAATTGTATTAAATATGTTATAGTCCCTATTATTATTAAAAGTACGGATATTTTCCTGTTCATAAGCCCTCCTAAAAAATTTAGTATCTAAGTATATACCAAATTCCGAAAAATTATACGATAAAGAAAAATTAAACAGATCCTTAAAAACGGTTGCCTTTAGATTTATAAAATAGTAAAATGAAATCCGCAGAGATTAGTAAAGATGATTTCCATAAAGAATTATAATGATAGTTTTGCAGCCGATTTGGAAAAGCTCTTGATTTGATAACAGTATACTGATAATTAAGTAATAAAACAAATAAACGGAGTATGAGATGAAGGGAAAAGTAAACATCTTTATAGAGGGAAAGAGCCGTGAAAATATCGACAGTATTATTACCGATGTGGCAGGTGAATACAGGTTTTTTAACGGCAAGCATATTATACGGTATAAGGAATATGACAAGGAAAATATCGGAGAAAGTGATAATACCATTAAAGTTCTTCCCGGAGTGGTCGAAATTATAAAGAAGGGAGATTACCATACCCATATGGTTTTTGATTTGTCTAAAAATACTTATACATTCTACAATACTCCTTACGGAAGCTTTATGTTTCAGATCCGTACCAAAAGAATTGAAATTGAGCAAAATGAAAAAGAGCTTATTGTTGATATGGAATATGCATTGTTCCAAAATAATGAACATTTCTCCGACAATCAAATAAGAATTGAAGTTAGGGAAATATAGAAATTAATTGATTAATGTTTTGTAATTATAATAGCAATATTAAAAATAAATAGAATTTCATTTTCCAAATAGATAAAAATAGGCTTGGATAATACAGACAAAGGACACAGGTATTGCCTGTGTCCTTATAGGTTTTTATCGCAGCATAAAATATCACTGCTTTTCTGTTACAAAACCGTCTTTATTATATTCAACGTTAAAAGATATATCTGTCATAAATCTATAATAAGCTTCTTTTTCTTTTTCGTCGGTTATCAGATATGTATATGTATTATTGTTCATTACGGGCAAAAGCTGGACATCAAAAGTTCCGTCGGGATTAATATATATTTTTAACAGGCCGGATTCTCTTTTTGAGGAATTAAACCAGTAATTACCCAGACTGTATGCAATGGGTTTGCCATTATAGAATTCAATACCCTGCATTACATGGGGATGACAGCCTATGACAAAGTCGGCTCCTGCATCTATATAGATTTTAGCCAAATTTTTCTGGTATTTTACCGGCTCGTGGATGCGTTCTATTCCCCAATGTACAAAAGCCACGACGTAATCGCTGTTTTCTTTTGCTTCTTTTATTGAAGCTACAAATAATTCCGGATCATAGGTGCCTATCATACCCGGCCTATCATCAGTAGCATACCAGTCCATGGCATATATTACTCTTGAAGCGGCTACAAAACCAATGGTTGTATCTCCGATTGTGTAATAAACAGGAGCCTTGGCCCGTTCCATGTTGCGGCCGGCACCGACATAATCGATGCCTGCTTCTTCAAGGGTTGTAAAGGTATCAAGAAGTGCATCAACTCCGTAATCAAGGGCATGATTATTTGCCAGGGATACTATATCTACTCCCATTTCTTTTAATATATCCACCCGTTTCGGATGAGCCCTGAATGTATAAGATTTTTCCTTTATTCTGGCTCCCCGTGTACTATAGGCAAATTCATTATTTAACATAAAAATATCCGCATTGTTCATTTCGTCAACCAGATCCTGAGAAAATGCACCCAGAATGCCCTTATTTTCTTTGTCATAACGGGCAACGGGTTTGGAGTTCTCATCCAAATTAACGTCACCGGCAAAGGCAAGGACTATGGGGCCGGTTAATGAATCGCCGGAATTAGTTTCATCGCTTGGGCCGGCTTTGTCATCGGCTTCTTTATTATTTTCTTCAGGATCATTGTCTGTTTCGTCATATGAAGGTGTCGGATCGGTTTCGGAAGAAGCGGGATTTTCTTCGGGGGAAGACTCATCTGTGGGGTCTTCACTTCGTTTTGTATATTCACTATTATCGGAAAAGTCTGAAAATTGATTACCTTCGTTTTTTCCGCCTGAGTCCAACCCTGGATTTTTTATGTAAGCGACCGCTGAAACTATAATCAAAATTGCAATTAAGACAAATAATATTTTAGTTAATTTTCTGTTCATATGATATCATTATCCTTTCAAAGTCAACTATTAAAATATAATACTAATAGATCAATATTGCCAAAAATTAAATCAGAAGATATCTGCCGTAAGTTAATGCATTGTTTTTGAAAATCAACATATTTAAGTAATATCAAGAAAAAATAAGAACACTAATTATGATAAGATAAAATAATACACATATGAAAATAATATTCAGATGATTATTCTGCCCACCCCGATATATTCTATCATAAAATCTGCATATAAAAAATCCTCTTACCGATTTAATTTTATATGGCAAGAGGATTTACCGTACAATAAAATTATTTTTCTTTTGAAAACTTGTCCTTTATTTTCTTAAAGAAACCTTTCTTTTGAGGTTTCTTTTCCAAACCACTTCTTAAGCCTTTTACATCGGTTATATATATACCGCTTATTACAGCTTTTACCTCTTTCTTTACGGGAATAAGGTCAAATACCTTAGGGTCACACATCAATGACATAACTTTCGGCCCAATCTTTGCTTTTACAATAGGTACTTTTGAACGACGGAGGTATTTAGGAGTTTGCTCAACAACCATTTTTGGCAAATTTGCTTCCGTTAACTTCATTTTCTTTTTATCAATAACCAGTATGGAAAATGTCTGGGCAGCAGCCTTCATCTGTTCTTCGGCTTCTTCCTGCCTCTTTTGAAGCTTCTTTCCGACAAAGTAGAGGGCGACCAATATTCCGGTTACGACCAAAGCGACTATTAAAAATGTGATAAGAAAGGTCTTCATGTACTATGTACCTCCTGATATCTATATTTAACATAAAAAAAGTGATTTTGTAATCAAAATCAATCATATTTACTCGTTTAAGGGACTTTAATTATAGTATCCCAATATGGGCATAGTTTTAGTCGGACATCGACTATTGTATCATTTATTATAAAAAAAATAAATAGTAAAATGCAAATAATAAAAGAAATTTTTAACTTGGTTCGTTGTAAAATTAAATGCAACAGTAAAATGAAA
>CAZIHC010000205.1:0-4724 GCA_964538605.1 uncultured Herbinix sp.
TATTTGCAGCTGATACCTTTTTATAACCGGATAAGAACAATAATCCAAATACCATAAGCAGTACCGCAATGGCCATTCTTATCCCAAACTTTTTAAATTCCGATGCAATCATGGATACCAACCTTTACTCTTTCTTGCTTTTAAACCTATCCAGTATCTGATTAAATGATAGTTTTTCAACCTCCTTAACCTCACGGGTCAGGATTTTATCTTTTTCAAGCTCAGTAATAAATGTAATGTGGTCTTTTGAAACTCCCAAAACCACATACCTGTCGGCTATTCTTACCAAAAGCAGCAAATTATTTAAATTGATTTTATAAGATTCAATAACTTCAAAGTTGCTGCTTCTTAATTGTCCCAGCTTATATTTTCCGACAAATCTTGATGTATAATAAGCGGCTATTAGAATAATAACCAGTAATATACATAAGCCCAAAAGTTGCAATATGTTATCCCAGGCAGAAAAAGACCCGGGAGTGGCTTTTTCTGTGGTTTGATTAAGCTTATCAAGCAAATCGTTATTATTACTGCTTTGTAAAAATATAAGGGTATTATTAAGTAAATTCATTTAACCCACGGCTTTCTTAACAGCCTCCAGCACTCTGTCAGCCTGGAACGGTTTTACAATAAAGTCCTTGGCCCCGGATTGAATGGACTCAATTACCATAGCCTGTTGTCCCATGGCTGAACACATAATTACATTGGCCGAAGGATCTATTTCTTTAATCTTTTTTAATGCTTTTATACCGTCCATCTCCGGCATTGTGATATCCATCATAACCAGATCCGGCCTTGTTTCAGCATATTTTTCAACTGCCTTAAGTCCGTTTTCTGCTTCTCCTGCGATAGTATAACCGTTCTTAATCAGAATATCCTTGATCATCATTCTCATAAATGCTGCATCATCACAGATTAAAATACTCTTTGCCATATCAACTCTCCTATCTACTGTATTATTTTCTGTCCTTGCTTAATTATTTCAGTAACTCTTATACCGAAAGCTTCTTCCATAACCACTACTTCACCCTTGGCTACGAATTTGCCGTTTACCAAAACATCTATCGGTTCTCCGACAAGCCTGTTAAGCTCTATAATAGTGCCGGGTGCAAAATCGAGAATTTCTCTGATAGACTTGCTTGTCCGGCCCAGTTCAACAGTAACTTCCAAGGGCACGTCCAGAAGAAGATCTATGTTTTCCGGTGGAACAGTTTGTGGTCCCGTAGGTATAAACGGCGCAAACTGTGCCGGTTGAACATTAACATCTTGAACAGGTTGCTGCATATACGGCATCTGATTTGGCATGAATCCAGTAGGAATGCTTGCTTGCTGCATTTTCAGCCCCCTTTCATTATCTTTGGGAGTAGGTTCAGGTTTTTTCTCCCGAGTTTCGGCCGGTTTTTCCGGTTGCACTGAATGTGCATTTATGAATTCTTGGTAAAGGTTTCTGGCAAAATCAAACGGATAGAGCTGCATTAAAATACTGTCTACCAAATCGCCGATTACCATGTGAAAAGATACCTTGACAAATGAGCCTTTTAAGAAATCTGCTATATTTTCACCGCTTACCGTTTCACCCATATCGACTATAGCTGCCGACGGAGGTGAAATTGATACTCTCTTTTCCAGCATAAAGGAGATAGAGGTGGCTGCCGAGCCCATCATCTGGTTCATGGCCTCCGATATGGCACTTAAGTGTAGCTCCGATAACTCTCCTTCAATATTTGTGCCGTCACCACCCATCATCAGATCGGTGATGATTTTTACGTCTTTTTCTTTTAATATCAAAATATTATTGCCGTCTAACCCGTCATCATAATATATTTGAATAAAAACACATGGTTTGTCATAACTGTTGACTATGTCCTGCCAAGTAGCATATTCAACTACCGGTGTTGTTATAGTAACTTTTTGATTTACTAAAGTAAACAGAGTTGTTGCTGCCGTACCCATGCTGATATTGGATATCTCGCCTATTGCATCTTTTTCAGCATCTGTCAACTGCTCTGTTTCATATGTTTCCTGAAAGTCATCGCCCAAACCGTTAAGCAGAGCGTTTATCTCTTCTTGAGACAACATTCCATCCATAGCCTCTTACTCCTCTCCTCGTATAATTGACGAAATTTTAACCGCATATGAACCCGAATAAGAACCCGGAAGGGCGGTGAATTTATGCAAATTTCCGACATAAACAGCTAATTCATCAGTAACTTTTGTGTTAAGTTTAATGATATCACCCCGCTGCATATTCATAAAATCATTTACAGATATTGTGCTTTTTCCCAATACTGCTCTTATGGGAATTTTAGCTTTAGAAATTGCTATTTCAATAAGATCCTTATAGGATTTATTGTCGCTTGTCTTCATGGTTGAATACCAGTATTTAGTATTCAGCTTATCAATAACCTTCTCCAGGCAAACATAAGGAAGGCACAGATTCATCATACCGTCAATATTGCCGATTTTTATATTTAATGTGACAATTGAAATCATTTCACTGGGTGAAATTATCTGGGCAAACTGTGAATTGGTCTCGATCCTCATAAGTCTCGGTTCCAATGTTATAACATTTGCCCATGGATCTCTTAACAAATTGGTACAAATATTAAATATCCGCTCAATAATAACCAGCTCAATTTCAGAAAACTCTCTGGGTTTATCTAACGGATATCCTCCGCCTCCAAGCATCCTATCTACAATAGCATATCCAAGATTATTCGACATTTCTATAATTATATTTCCCTCCAGAGGAGAAAAATCAATTATTCCCAATAATACCGGATTTGATAGGGCGTTAGTAAACTCCGAAAATGTAACTGCTTCCGAGTTAACAACCTCCACCTGCACATTCTTCCTCAGATATGCGGGAAGATTAGTGGACAAAAGCCTTCCGTAATGCTCAAATATTATGTTTAACGTCCGCAGGTGTTCTTTAGAAAACTTGGACGGTCTTTTAAAATCATAATTTTTAATGTTTTTCTCGCTGGTCTGCTTAAAATCTTCTGCGTCAAGTTCTCCGCTGCTTAAAGCCGCCAGCAGATTATCTATTTCATGTTGTGATAAGACGTCGCCCATATATCTACCTCCTAGTATTATACACCACCCATAATACCACAAAATAACCAGAATATCATCATTTTTCTTTAAATAAACAGTATCTTACTAATAATTCATTATTTTACTATTGGTATAATATGTTGCCAAAAGATACATTAATTATAAAATCGGACTTAAAAAGCTCCTGAATTCGAACCAATACCTGATTTTTAATCTTATCTTTCTTTTCCACAACCTCATCTATTGTAAACTTGGCAAATTCATCTGTAACAATTTCTTTAATGTTGTTTTCATATTGCTCAATATAACCTTTAAGTTCCTGATAATCACCATGGGTTTTATTTAAAGACAATGACAGATATAAAACCGCATAATGATCTTTGTCGTCACTGTCTGCCAGTCTGCAGGATATTTTTTCTTCGATAAGGTATGTTTCGATATCTGAAACGCTTAAATTCTCTATGCTATTCTCCGGAGATTCAAGCTCTAAATCTATTATCTGTGCAACCTTATTAACCAATTTTGTCGTTTTATTTGAAGCCGGTACCATTACAAATATCAGCACCGCCGAAAGTATAATATTTACTAAGCACATTGCCATTATAATGACCGTCAATATGTTCCTTCTCATATTACGTCTCCCCTTTTCTCTGGGTATTTTATTTTCCACTATATTCGTTATAAATTCTGATCTCAATTCTTCGGTTCTTTGCTCTTCCCTCCGGAGTACTGTTGTCGGCAATCGGTTCGTATTCACCCCTGCCCGAATATTTCAGCATCTTCGGGTCAAGCTTATTGTTTTTTATCAGAAACTCAGCCGCATTTAAGGCTCTTGCTGATGAAAGCCAATTATTGTCCTTAAACACATTATTTCTGCTTACCGGGACATTGTCTGTATGGCCGATAATCTCTATAATATACCCATCAAAATTCTTTAAAACTTCACCTATCTTTGAAAGAATTGGTTCTGCATCAGGCCTGATATCAGCTTTGCCTGAATCGTAAAGAACCGAGCCTCTCATTGAAAGCTGGACGTATCTGTATTCAGGATCTATACTAAGTTCCACATAGTTACCCAAATCCAGTTCCTGCGTAAGTTCTTCGATGGTTTCATACATCTTTCCGGAAACTTCCTGCATTTTTTCCTTTATAATCTCATAAGCTTCGTCTAAATTATTTTCAGTTTGGGGATTTTTAATATTGTCATCGGGCTTGGAAGTATTGTCTCCTTCGTGATCGGTTACATCGCCTTCACTGGAACCGGACCCCGAAAGATAATCATCCAAATAATTTAGCTGCGTCATTCCGGATGTAATCAGCGGGCCTTCACCTAATTCTCTGGTACCGTCAAATATACCGAAGGTATTGGACATCGATATGGCTATATTCTGAAACTTTGCCACATCCACTTCCGACATGGCAAATAACATTACAAAGAAGCAAAGCAGCAGATTCATCAAATCCGCAAACGTATTAAGCCATGGTGCATTGCTACCGCCGGAATCCGATCCCCTCTTTTTTCTAGCCAATATTTTCACCGCCTTCTTCCTGACTGAATGCTGCCTTACGTGCCGGGGAAAGGAATGACTTTAACTTTTCTTCTATAACCCTAGGGTTTTCTCCTGCCTGAATGGACAAAAGTCCTTCCACCATTAATTCCTTTACCATAA
>CAZIHC010000206.1:0-4722 GCA_964538605.1 uncultured Herbinix sp.
AAGAGGGAATATTTAATAGAAATCCGACGTAAGTTCGGATATATTATATACAGCACTTTATACTTAATTATAGTTAATATAATGCTTTTTTACAGTTACAGTCCGATGCCCAGTTCTTTCTATTATATATTTAACTTAGTTATATCCTTACCGTTGTTTATGATTGCTCTAAAATCAAAATTTGATCCTACCGAAAACTATAATCTGAATTTACTAATGAGTTTAGAGAAAGAGCGGCAGCGTATATCATCATATTTGCATGATGAAGTTTTGCAGAATCTTATTGCAGTTTACCATAAAGATGAAACCAATCATCAACTGGCATCCCTTATATCCGACATTCGCAATTTGAGCCATGATTTATATCCGATTATAGTAGAAAATCTGGGTCTGGAGCAAAGTCTGGCAATATTTATTGAAGATTTAACTATTGATCATAATATTGATATAGACTTTAAATATTTATATCCTGATGGAGTAATACCGGATTATATAGCGGTAACAATATACCGCACCGTAAAAGAACTTGTTATAAATGCAGTTAAGCATGCAGACTGTAATAAAATTAATGTTCAAATAAGTGGTGACAATAAATATATAAATTTACTCATTGAAGATAACGGGAAAGGTTTTGTTGTGAATGAACATTCCAAAATAGTAAAAAACCCTCATATGGGGTTATATACGGTAAAAAAGCAAATTGAAAACCTGAAAGGACACTTAAGTATTAAGTCCAATATAGGCAAAGGGACAAGATATGATATATCTATCCCGTTAGCATAAAGACGGAGGTAATAATATGGGAAAAATCAAAATCATAATTGTAGATGATCATCAAATGTTTGGTTACGGAATTGCGGCATTACTTGAAAAGGAAGAAGATTTCGAAATATTGGAAGTTTTGACCGATCCTTCTGTTTTATATGAGAAAATAACTTTATTAAATCCCAATGTGATTTTAATGGATATACGCATGGGAAACTACAACGGAATAGAACTTACTAACAGAATAAAACAGGATTTTCCTGATATTAAAATTATATTAATGTCAGGATTTAATATAAGCTGTTTGGCAAAGGATTGCGGTGCGGATGCATTCACATCCAAGGAAGAATCCATATCTTCACTGGCTCAGACAATCAGAAAAGTATACATAGATAAGGCTGTTGTTTTTCCGAGCGATGAAGTCAGTTTTAATCTGCTGACTAAAACCGAATTAACCGTTTTGCAGTACATGAGTGAAGATCTTACCAGAAAAGAAATAGCACAAAAAATGTATGTATCGGAAAAAACCGTAACAAATCATATTACATCCATATTAAGAAAGCTAAATTCCCGGTCCAGAGTCGGTGCTATAATGAAAGCCGTGCAGCTTGGACTGATTTCAAACAATTCTCCTTATCACGAAACTACTTTAGGTTATACAGAGTAACTTTTATATGTTAATCTGTATAACCTATTTATTTGCTTTGAAATATTTATATGTATCAACATGAGTAATAAATTTAAATTACTTTATCAACATAAATCATTATAAAGAAGTTTATTTACACAAAATTTATCCAGAAGAATTGTTGCTTTTCTCTTTCCTGTTCTTTATGCTCCACAGTTTAACCGCCAATAAACCGCCAAGGAAAGTAATTGCAAAATTAATCAGTGTTTCCACAACAACTCCAAAAGCCGTTTGCTCTACCATCTGCACTTCCCATCTGGCATATAATTCACCGTCTTTTTCTAAATCAGAAATATGCTCCTCTCCCATAAACGGCTTTGAATATATTTCTTCATCTTCATTAATAATTCCTTGCTCAATCATGTATTGTCTGGCCTGCCTGTCAAGCCAGTCGCCTATACTTTCCTTTTCAGAATTGATTGATCCCGGATTGTTAAATAAGTCTTTATGCCTGTTTTCAATTAATTCCCCGGTCATCATGCTAATGACGAAAGTAAGGGCAGTTAAAATTATAGCATGAACAAGGCAAGTTCTGATATCTGATTTATAATTAAAATTTAAAGCTGCTGCCATAACAAACAAAACAATTAAGGGTATTATAAGGTTTACGGTCATTGTTGCTATAACGGACATTTTTGCCAGGGCAAAATATATAATCAGAAAGATAATCATTTTGAAAATAAGAAATATGCCATATATAATAATATCTCTTCTCTTTTCCAAATGTACTGCACCTCCTGATTTTTATAATGTGAATACAGTCAGCCCTACCGGGCCTATCAACAATACAGGTTATTGCCCTGTTATATTAAGCAATAAAACCATCAATATCATCATCTATTTCTTTATCTGATATCTGCCTTTTCAAATTTTTTAAAGGATAAATAAAGGATTACCAATGCTATGATAAAGTATAGGCCGCACAAAACCGCCGCCAATTGTACTGATATTTGGCTATGGGACAAGGCCGTAGCCAAATATGCCGGCACAAAATACTTTAATGTGGGAAAAAACTGAAGAATCAATAATACGGAAGTAAGTCCTATTCCCAGCATAACAGTTGTGGCGGATTTAAAATAAAAGCTTAACAGTAAAACAACACTTGAAACTATAAACATTTGCACAATATAAATCAAATCCTGCAGCATAAATGCCATGGATTTTAGACTGAACTTCCCCCCTCCGATTTGGGTTTTTGTAATAAACACATAAAATAAAAGAATACAAAATACATAAAACAACAGGTATGTTAATACCAACAGGGATATAATCGTTAGTATTTTTGCAAGCAGCAATTTTTTTCTGCTGCCTACACGTACAACAAGCAGTTTTAGTTGTCCTTTTTCAAACTCATAGGCAAATATTTGTGCAGTTATAACAGCAAATAAAACTTCCAAAAGCCCCACCATAGTAAGCATATTCCAGTTTACTGATGAAAATATAATAGGATCAAAGGTTCCCTGTACCATCATATGTTTGGCATTGGTTACTATGGATATGGTATAAAAGGCAGGCAGGATATAATTAATAAGCAACAAATATGTAATTGGTCTTTTAAGAATTTTAAGCAGTTCAACCTTATAAATCTGAAACAGGGACATTGTTGGCCCTCCTTTCCTGCAGTCATATAAACCTCAACTGTTTTTCAGATGTAAATGTAAACAGTTAAATTATTGTTTAAGGTGTTACTTAAATTAAATCTTTTTTGTCTAAAGCCCTCATGGCATGAAAAAGGATTATAAGGATATACAAAGTAAATAAAGATACCCTAAACAATACATCATAAACACTCATACTTTTTTCCATAATGTATCCGGCACAGCTTTCCGGAACCATAAGCTCCAGAGATTTGAAAAAATCCAGGTATTTTGATACTATCCATAAAATATATGATATAGCAAAAACGGCAAAGGTCTTAAGCCTTACACCCAGCAAAAGCGTTACCGCAGATGCCAGAGCCAAATCTATGTAGTAGAACAGAAACATTCCAAAAATTTTCCCTATATCCTCTGAAAATAATTTTCCGTTTCCGTACCTGCTTTTGGTTACAAAGACGAAATACAGTATTAAAGATGTGCAAATAAATATGAAAAAGTAAATCAGGTAAATAAACAAAAGTGAAATATATTTTGCCAGTAACAGCTTTTTTCTGTTACATATCCGCTTTACAAACAACAGCATCTGCCCATGTTCTATTTCTCCTGCTAATAATATACCGGATATAACAATAGCTATCAGATAAGTTATATAGGTTTCCTGAGAATACATAGTTGCGGCAAATTCAAAGGCATTCATTCCGCTGTCTGAAATCACATCAAAACTTTCACTTCCCGAACCGTATATAAATGAAGCACCTGCATACATACTTACAGCAAATACCGCGGGGCCCAGTAAGGTTATAATAAGCAAGTATGTAGTTTTCTTGTTTATTAATTTGAAAAGTTCAAGTTTTAACAGTGACCTGATTTTCATAACATACCCCTTTTATTTGCCTTTACCTAATCTTCTTTAAATAGTTTAATCAGAGAGTTTTCTAAAATGTTTATTTGGTCTATCTGATAAGTTTTCTCGTAAAGCAGTTTAATTGCTTCATTTATAGATTCTGAATCATAATCTATCGTTATGGTATCCTTACTATCCGATATATTATAGTTTTTGAACAATAAAATATCATCTTCCCTAATATTTTCTCTTAATTTAATGCAGTATTTCCTGCCGGTACCTGATAATTGCTCATAGGAACCGGAGTACTTGATTTCACCGTTGTCTATAACAATAATATCATCCGAAATTTCTGCAACTTCAGATAATTGATGGCTTGAAAATATAACAGAAGCTTTTTTTTCGGAACAGAGAGTCAACAGTTTTTCTTTAGCCAGCTCTATCCCAAGCGGGTCTAAACCGACAAAGGGTTCATCAAGTATCAGAAGCTGAGGCTCACCAATTAAGGTCTGAGCTAAAGCCAGTCTTTGTTTCATACCAAAGGAATATGATTTGACTTTGTCTTTTGCATTTTTTTCAAGGCCTACGAATTTAAGCAAATCCATAATTTCCTGGTACATATTTGACAAATCTTTATTCGGGGTAGCCATCATAAGAAGCTTAAGGTTCATATATGCCGACAAATCTTCATGAAACACCGTATCGACCAATACCCCGATTGACGACATTTCCACAGGATCGTTAAAATCTATCGGCTTGCCTTTGTATATTATCTCTCCGTCATAATTTTTAAATAATCCGATAATCGTTTTTATCAAAGTGGTTTT
>CAZIHC010000207.1:0-4699 GCA_964538605.1 uncultured Herbinix sp.
TAGGAAGCTCTATAATAAAATCGTGGGCATTGGCATTTTTAGCCGCCTGTATTACTTCCTCATCCGTGGCGTCTGCCCTTCCGTACCTTATATTGTCCATTACCGTACCGGCAAAAAGATACACATCCTGCTGCACAATTCCGATGTTTTTGCGAAGGGATTTCAGTTTAACATCCCTTATATCTACCCCGTCTATGGTTATAACACCTTCCGAAACCTCGTAAAACCTGGGTATCAGGCTGCACATGGTGGTTTTACCCACTCCGGAAGATCCTACCAGAGCTATATATTCCCCGGCTTCCACTTTCAGATTTATGTTTCTGAATACATCACCGGACTCCTCGTTGTATTTGAACGATACGTTTTTAAACTCTATTTCACCCTTTACATTTTTAAGCTCAATAGCATCCGGTTTATCCACAATGTCCGGTTCAATCTCAAGAATTTCATAAAAACGGCTAAACCCTGACATGCCGTTTTGAAACTGTTCGGTAAAGTTTATAAGTTTCTTTACGGGATCTACAAGCAAATTTATATAAAGCAGGAAGGTCAGCAAATCACCGACATTAATAATATTGTTGGCTATAAACAGGCCGCCTCCGGCTATGACCGCTATATTTATCAGTGCGGTAAATAAGGTCAGTCCGGAATGAAATGATGCCATGTTCCAGTAGCTGTTTTTCTTGCTGTCTACAAATTTTGAGTTGCCTTCCCTAAACTTTCGCATTTCAACAGATTCATTGGCAAAGGATTTTACAACCCTGATACCGGACAGATTATCCTCAATCTGGGCATTTATATCGGCAATTCGTTCCCTGTTCCTTCTGAATGCCTGCCGCATTCTTCCTCTCATAAACACCGCAAAAATAAACATAAGAGGAAGAAAGGCAAAAACAATCAGCGTCAGTGGCAGATTTATACGAATAAGAATTATAAATGCCCCGACAAATTTTATTGTGGAGATAATAATATCTTCCGGCCCATGGTGGCACAATTCGGTTACATCAAATAAATCGTTTGTTATCCTGCTCATAAGCTGGCCAGTCTTTTGCTCATCATAGAACTTAAAGGACAACTTCTGAAAATGCTCAAAGATCTCATTACGCATATCGTATTCCATCTTTGCGCCCATCATATGTCCCTTATATGAAGTAAAAAATGTACTGATAAATTCAACAGCCGCAAGTCCAAGCATGGCAAACAGCAGTTTAACAATAATCGGTACCGCTTCCGAAATGTCGTAGCGTAATAAAATATCATTGTTAATATACCTTACAATCATCGGATAAATAAGGGATACGACCGATGCCAGCAGGGAAAAAAACATATCCGCAATAAATAATCCCATGTAAGGCTTGTATTAAGACAAAAACTTTTTAGTTTTCTTGTCCATCTGTATACTCCTGAAAATCTCCGTTTAGAAGCTTCCGGCCAGTTTCTTTGCAAGATCAAACAGGTGTTGATCTATATCCTTGGTCATGGATAAAGCTTCATCAATATCATAATCCACAAATTTATCGTTTTTGTAAGCTATAACACGGTTTGTGGCACCCTTAAGCAACAAATCAACCGCCATACCGCCCATAGCTGAAGCATATACCCTGTCTCTTGCGGTAGGGCTGCCGCCTCTTTGAGCATGGCCTATAATGGTAGCTCTGGTTTCCATTCCGGTTGCTTTTTCTATTCTTTCTGCCATTCCGTAGGAATCTCCTATTCCCTCTGCATTGATAATAATATAGTGCTTTCTGCCTGTTTTTCTTCCCTTTTTGATTTTTTCTATAATAACTTCTTCATTGTAATCATAACGTTCTGCAATAAGAATATCCTCAGCACCGTTTGCTATACCGCACCAAAGGGCGATATATCCTGCTTTTCTTCCCATAACTTCAATAATGCTGCATCTTTCATGGGAAGTGGATGTATCCCTTACCTTGTCTATTGTCTGCATGGCAGTATTTACTGCGGTATCAAACCCGATTGTGTAGTCGGTGCAGGCAATATCCAGGTCAATGGTACCAGGCAGGCAAACCGTATTTACGCCTCTTATTGCCAGATCTCTTGCACCTCTGAATGATCCGTCGCCGCCTATTACAACAAGGCCGTCAATTCCATGTTTTTTGCATATCTCTGCTCCCTTGTCCTGATATTCAGGCTTCATAAATTCCGGGCAGCGGGCAGTATAAAGAATTGTTCCTCCCCTTTGTATAATATCGGACACGCTCTTTGAATCCATATCATAGATATCTTCTTCAAGCAGTCCCATATATCCTCTTCTAATTCCTTTTACATTTACACCTTCAGCCAAAGCTGTTCTTACTACCGCACGAATAGCGGCATTCATTCCGGGAGCATCTCCTCCGCTGGTAAGAACTCCGATTGTTTTAACTTTTCTTTCCATAAATGACCTCCACTCTTCACTCAAATGATATTGTATTCTAATTTATTTATTTACCTGAATCAAGACATTTTTCGACCAATCTGATGTTTTTTTCCGAATAAATTTGATTAAGCTTACTTATAAGTTCCGAATCCGCCTTGACGTTCATGCTTTTAGGAAGTCGCTTCATAGCCTTTTCCTTTTCGCAGTATATAACTACCGAATCATTTCCGTCATAACTTTTCAGTAATTTAAATAATTCTTTTTCGGCTTTCAGATACTCGGAAACATCGGAAAAACGAATCCAAATTTCCCTGGGAACAGCGTCAAATGGTATGATTTCCTGGCATATCAGCTTTGCATCCTTATCCTCTTCGGTTGTTGCCCTTCCCCGTATAAATACTTTATTGTCTATTTCAAGTATGGATTTGTACTTTTCAAAATCCTTTGGGAAAATTATAACCTCAACGGACCCGAATAAATCCTCCAGGGTTATAAATGCCATAATACCGTTATTTCTTGTGGTCTTAACGGTTTTAGACGTTATCATTCCCCCTATGATATGCAGGCTTCCGTCTTCCACTTTGGTTTTACCGGTCTCCTCATCCACAACAAAATCATATGAGTAACCGGTTACATTTTTACTTATTTTTTCTTTATAGTCATCAAGAGGATGGCCACTGACATAAATACCCAGAACCTCTTTTTCCAGGGCCAGTAATTCTTCTTTGGAGTATTCCTCCACATCGGGATAGTTAAAATCATATTCCTGTTTTTCATCTTTGTCGGCAAAATCAAATAAGCTCATCTGGCCGGCAAGATTTGTCTTTTTTTCTTCCGATATCTGATCAAGTATCTGAACATAGCAAAGCATCAGTTGTCGCCGGTTATTGTGTATATTACTGAAAGCGCCGGCTTTTATAAAACTTTCTATGGTTCGTTTGTTTACTTCTTTTCCCGAAAGACGGCTGGCAAAGTTTTTCAGGCTGGTATATGGACCATGGGCTTCTCTTTCCGCTACCAAAGCTTCTATTACAGGCCTTCCTATTCCTTTTATAGCCGACAGGGCATATCTGATAGCACCTTCATGAACTGTAAATACCACATCTCCGGTATTAATATCCGGAGGAAGTATCGGAATATTCATCTGTCTGCAGCTGTATATATACTGAGATACTTTACCTGGATTATCAATAACCGACGTCATCAGTGCCGCCATAAACTCTACTGGATAATGGCATTTTAAGTAGGCTGTCTGATATGAAACTACGGCATAAGCGGCTGCATGGGATTTATTAAAGGCATACTTGGCGAAATCCAACATCTCATCAAATATTTTATTTGCAACAGCTTCAGGTATTCCGTTTTTCACACAACCCGGAATGCCCTCTTTTTCGTTGCCGTATATAAAAGTCTGCCTTTCTTTTATCATTACGTCTTCTTTCTTTTTAGCCATGGCTCTGCGGACCAGATCGCTTCGGCCGTAGCTGTATCCGGCCAACTCCCGCACAATCTGCATAACCTGTTCCTGATAAACTATACAGCCGTAAGTAGGGGCTAAAATATGCTCAAGCTGCGGACAGTCATAAGTAATAGCTCCCGCATTATTCTTTCCCTGTATATACTTTGGTATAAAATCCATAGGGCCCGGTCTGTACAGGGCTATACCCGCAATAATATCTTCAAGGTTGCAGGGTTTTAATTCTTTCATAAAGTTTCTCATTCCAGTGCTTTCCAACTGAAAAACACCCTCGGTTTTACCTGATCCGATCATTTCGTAAACCTTGCTGTCGTTAAAATCAATCTCCTCTATATTTAATTTTTCTTTCTCGCTTCTGTTTTTATTAATAAGGTTTACGGCATTTTGTATAACGGTAAGGGTCCTTAAGCCTAAAAAGTCCATTTTTAACAGTCCCAGTTCTTCCAGAGTAACCATAGTAAACTGGGTGGTTATGGAATCGTCGGCAGCCCTGGACAGAGGTACATATTCTACTATGCTTTCCTTACCGATAACAACTCCCGCAGCATGCATGGAAGTATGTCTCGGAAGACCTTCAAGCCTTTTTGACATATCAATAAGCCTTTTAATTTCCGCATCGGTCTCATAAAGTTTACTTAATTCCGGATTGATTTTAAGGGCTCTTTCAATTGTTATGCCAAGTTCGTTCGGTATCATTTTGGCGACTGCATCCACCTGGGCATATGGCATATCCAAAGCCCTGCCCACATCCCGGATTACAGCCCTTGCTGCCATGGTACCGAAGGTGACTATCTGCACCACCTTATCTTTCCCGTATTTATTCGTAACATAATCGATTACTT
>CAZIHC010000208.1:0-4671 GCA_964538605.1 uncultured Herbinix sp.
ATACCATAGGCATAAGATAATCGTTCCATGCAAATCTGAATTCCAAAATAGCCAGAGTCGCTATAAGAGGCTTTAACAGCGGAAAAATAATACTTCTGTATATTCTAAAGAAAGTACAACCATCCACCTTTGCCGATTCATCAATTTCAGGAGAAATCGTCCGAATATAAGATCTGGTTACAAATAAGTTGGTAACGTTCAGACCGAAAACACGGATGATTATTACACCCCATAAGGATTTGTTTATCCCGAAAAATTTTGCGGTCATAAGCTGGGGATATAAAGTAAGGCTTCCCAAAGAAACAAACATTGAAGATACAACCATGGCAAATAAAAAGTTTTTTAACCTAAAATTACCCCTTTCAAACACATATCCTGCTATCGTACTGGTAAATATTGTTCCTACAACAACAAAGAACGATAAAAAGATACTGTTGAAAGTATATTGCTTAAAATTGGCCAGTTTCCAGGCCTGAACATAGTTGTCTGTAATAAATTTTTCAGGTATCAAACGGCCGCTGTTTGCAAGAAGTTCCATATTGCTTTTAAATGAACCCATAAATGTATAAAATAACGGAAATACAGTGAATATGAATACAATCAGAAGTAGCAGATATATAATTGTATTCCCAAGAATCTTCTTATATTTGTAATGCATAAGAACCTCCGATTAATAACTGTTGCCCAGCTTTTTACTGGATTTCATATAAATAAGTGAAATCATGGCAAGCACTACTGCCGTAACCAGTGCCATACAGGAAGCATAACCGACTTCTATCGTCCTTCCGTCATATCCGAAGAAATATTTGAATACATAAGTCATAACAACTTCCGTCTTACCGCCGGGCTGACCGTTTGTAGTAGACAGGATTAAATCCGACATCTTTAAGCTTCCCACTATAGCATTTAAAAGTACAACCTGGAAAGTAGGCCCAATCATAGGCAAGGTAATTTTGAAAAACCTTTGAACAGGATTAACTCCGTCAAGATCGGCACATTCATACAGTTCCTGCGGAACACTCTGCAGGGCCATCAAGAAAAATACCATATTGATACCGAAATTATTCCATACAGATGCCAGTCCTATGACAAACATGGCGCTACCCTTATAACTGAACCAACTGATTGGCCTTTCAATAAGGCCTATATTTTGCAGCATACCGTTGACAATACCGTTAAAAGACGCAAACATCAGGGAGTATATAAGACCTGCAATTGCCGCGCTTATAACTGTGGGCATAAACAAAACCGTACGAAAAAACCCGGTTCCTTTCCTTCCCTTATTAAGCAATACTGCAAGCAGCAAAGCCAAAGGTATCTCGACTGCAAGCTTTCCGAAAGACAAGATAATAGTATTTAATAGCGAATTCCAGTAAGTTTTATCCCTGGTAAATACCCTTACGAAATTTTCAAAACCAATAAATGTATCCTTGATACCGTTGGAATCATAAAATGCATAACGTAAAATATATATGATAGGAAAATAAGTAAAAAGAACGAATCCTATCAGCATCGGAGACAGCATAAGAACTGCCTGTGTCGAATCTTTTTTAAACCAATTTGTTTTACTTTTCACCGGCAATCTTCCTTTATTTCAACTTTGTCATACTTTTTTATTTACTAATTAAAGCTGCCTCTGTATCATTTATTCACTTATCTTTACTTTAGATGGGGGTAGGTTTTATATGGGGGAATTTCAGATACATGAGGCAGCTTAAATATTTAATTAATATAAGATTATATATTTCTTATATAGGCTATAGTAATGAGAACTAATTGCTTCTTTCAACAGTTACGCCTTCCGGCAGCCTGTAAAGTTCCACCAATGCCGGGTCAACCTGTTGAAGCGCAGCATTATATTTGGCATCGATTTCTGCCATAATCGATTCCACATCGTTTAAGGCAGGATCTGTCCAAATCTTTGCAATTGCATCACGGTATGTATCACCCTCAAACTTGATTAAAGTATCGGGTACGGGAGCCATTGTAAAGATTTCATCAAAGTTTGCAAAAGCAGAGAAATTCTTCATGCTGGGCTCTTTAGTGGCAAGAGCAATTGCCTCTTTTCTTACCGGAATATATAATCCTTCTTCATACATTTCAGCCGCATTTTTATCATCATAGAAGAATTCCAGTACCTTAAGAACCTTTTCGGGATGTTCAAGGGCCCTCTTACCTACGCAAAGGAGGTTGGTAGGATTACCGAAAGCTTTATATTTAGGCTCTTGTCCGTCAAAAGTAGGAATATCTATAACTGCCCAGTCAATTTCTGCAGGGAATTGAGTGTTATATACAGCTACGTCGAAGCTTGCCGCACCCAACATACCTATTGTTCCTGCTGAGAATTGAGCTCTTAGCATATCGGCATCCATAGTTTCATATCCCGGAATTACACTGCCTTCTGCTACCATTTCATCAATGGCTTTAATTAACGGAACATAGTCAGAATATGCAAATTGCATCTTCTCATAGTCAAATCCGTAATGACCTATGTTCTGGCCTGCCGGCATGGTATAGAAAGAAGAAATGGTCCAAAGTGCACTGGGTGCTATACCAAAACCGTAAGCCTTTCCACCGGATTTCTCAGTTATTATTTTTGCTACTCTTTTTACATCGTCCCATGTCTTGGGATAATCGGCTTCGGTAAGTCCGCATGCAGCAAATAAGTCTTTGTTTATTACAAATCCGTACGTAGTAAGGTTATAAGGAAGGGTATAAGTCTTTCCGTTAAATACATGAGCCTGATTAGCTACCAAATCTTTATATTTGCTAAGCAGTTGTTCACTGCCTGGCAAGTCCTCAATAGCTACAAGATAATCTGCGTCAACAAAATCCTGCATCCATTTTGAGTCGGATCTGAAAAGATCAGGAGCTTCGCCTGCCTGAGCAGCAATCTTTATTGTGTCGGTATAATTGCTGCCGTAGACAGTATACTCAATGTAAATCCCCAGTTCCTTACCGATTGTTTCGTTAAACTCTGCGATCTGCTTATCTCTCAATTCTTTCTCATGAGCATTGTCAGACCAAACCGTAATGGTTTCCATGACAACTTCTTCATTAGCTTCTTCTTTACTCTCCTCATTCTTGGAAGAAGTATCATCATTTTTCTGCTCAGTTTTATTACCGGTGTTGGTATTTGCAGGGTTGCTCTCAGTTTTTGAGCATGCCGCAAATAAACCGGAAATCATAAGCAGCGCTAAAACTAATGCCATAAATTTTTGAGCTTTAAGTTTTTTGCTTTTCATAAATCCCTCCATAAATTAGATAAAATTGATATAGAACTTACCGACAATTCAATTATATATATAAAATGTCAATAAGTAAGATAGATTTTTTATGCAACTTGTATAGGGATTTTCCCATTTAACTCTAAAAAAGTTTGATAAAATATAGAACTTTTACACAAAAAAATAAGCCGCATAACTTTTGCCTTTTAATAAATGGCAAAATATATGCAGCTTATAGTGTAACCAGCTATTGATATTATAAAGTTTTAATAATTATAAATATTGCTTTTTCTATTTTGATGTAAACCAAAATTCCTTTATAAATACTACAACCACTGCAACCATGCCTCCCAGCACTGCCCCTATTAAAACATTCCTCATATTGTTCGGGCTTGATTTTCGGCTGGGTACAATAGGTTCTGACGGCAAATATATATTGGTCTTTGCTATACTTTTAAATTCGTCATTTAGCACATCCCAGTTACCGTTTGATTTATAATCAGCTATTTTTTCTTTTACCGCATTCAGCTCATCCAGATACTGATTATAAACCGCCATATTATTTTCAATATTATTAATCGTTTGCTTATTTTCAATAATATTGCTCTCTATCTTGGTATAGTTCGGATTAATTATATTTTCAAGGATAACATAATCGCTGACGCCAGGATTATTATATAATTCTGACATAGCTTCTTTTTGATTTATAGTCTGGGGTGTCTGTGCCAGCAGGGCTTCGTTTTTGGCTAAGGTCTCCTTGGTTGTATTCAACGTAACTTCTAAAGAAGCTAAATCAACACTATATTTATTTATGTAATAATCCACAGCCCCTTCAACTGTCATCAGATCTATAAACTCATAATAATTATTAAATAACGCCTGAGCCAGTTCTTTGGCTTCCTGCGGATTGTCTGACGCAACTTTTATAAAGAAACTGTTCTGCTTGACATTATTCTTGGTTTCAGGAATATCTACAGTGATTCTGTCCCGCAATGCTTCTATTGTCATATCCTCATAACCCATATCTAAGATAGTATGGGCTAGGATTTCAGAACTGGTTATTAAATTAATATACTGCTCGTTTGAAGTTATGGGTAAGGTATATTCTCCGTATTTTGTTAGGTATTTTTCCGGCATATTAATAATTATATTTAGCCTGGAATGATATACCGGTTTTATAAAAAATACACTGATTACACCGGTAAGAATTGCCGAAATTAAAGTGATGCAAATGATTAAAATTTTCTTTTTCCAAAAAACCATGAATAATTCTCTTAAGTCAATCTCGTCTGTCATCATTTGTTCTGTGTTATGTATTTCATCCATAGTAATTAATCTCCTTTATTTATTCCAAGGACTAGTATACAGGCAACAAGAATATTTTTCAAGTCTAATAGATAATTTAAGGCAAAATTACTAAAATAAGATATATTAATCCCTCTGA
>CAZIHC010000209.1:0-4667 GCA_964538605.1 uncultured Herbinix sp.
AACGCTTACCATAACTATATTTTTAGGATCAAGGCCCATCTTTTGGGCATAATAGGTCTTTGTTATAGCTCCGAACATCTGCTGAGGGGACTTGCAGCTGGACAGATGGTCAAGCAAATCGGGATAATAATGTTCGCAGTACTTAATCCAACCGGGAGAGCAGGAGGTAATAAGAGGCAGAACACCGCCGTTTTTAACACGGTCAATAAATTCGTTAGCTTCTTCCATAATGGTTAAGTCGGCCGCGAAATCGGTATCAAATACCTTGTCAAAGCCCAGACGTCTAAGGGCAGCAACCATTTTGCCCTGTACGTTGGTGCCTATAGGCAGGCCAAATTCCTCGCCAAGAGCTGCACGAACGGCAGGAGCTGTCTGAACGATGACATATTTTTCGGGATCATTGAGTGCTGCAAATACCTGATCGGTATTATCCTTTTCGTAAAGGGCACCGGTAGGACATACTGCAATACATTGGCCGCAGGATACGCAGCTTGTATCACCTAGTCCCATATCGAAAGCACAGGCAATATTGGTATCAAAACCTCTTTCGTTGGCGCCGATTACGCCGATTCCCTGAACCTTTTCGCATACCGCAACGCAGCGGCGGCAAAGAATACATTTATTATTGTCTCTTACCATATGAGCAGAGGTTGTATCCGGTTCATAATTGATACGTATGCCGTCATATGCTGTTTCATCTTCAACCTTAAGGTCACGGCACAGCTTTTGAAGTTCGCAGTTACCGCTTCTTACGCAGGATAAGCACTTTCTGTCATGATTTGAAAGAATTAATTCCAGGGTTTTTCTGCGGGAATTAAGTACCTTCGGTGTGTTGGTATAGATTTCCATACCGTCGGAAACAGGATATACGCATGAAGCCACTAGGCTTCTGGCACCTTTTACTTCAACTACGCAGATACGGCACGCACCGATTTCATTGATTTCCTTTAAGTAGCAAAGGGTAGGAATCTCAATATGTGCCAGCCTGGCTGCTTCCAAGATGGTGGAACCCTTCGGAACATCTATGGATATACCATTTATTTTAACATTTACAGTTTCCATACTAACCTCCATTCTAGCGTTTCGAAATAGCGCCAAAGCGGCATTTTTCTATACATGCACCACACTTGACACACTTGCTCTGGTCTATGGTATGTGCTTCTTTAACCTTACCGGAGATAGCGTTGTTCGGGCAAATTCTTGCACATAATGTACAACCTTTACATAACTCGGGATCAATTACGTAAGACAACAGAGCCTTACATACACCGACAGGGCATTTTTTGTCAACAACGTGTGATACATATTCATCTCTGAAGTATTTAATAGTGGATAATACCGGGTTTGGTGCGCTCTGTCCGAGTCCGCACAGTGAATTTTCTTTAATGTAATAGCACAGTTCTTCCAATTTATCTATATCTTCCAGGGTACCCTGGCCTTGTGTAATCTTGTCAAGCAGTTCATGGAGACGTTTGGTACCGATACGGCATGGAGTACATTTTCCGCAGGATTCATCTACCGTAAACTCAAGGAAGAATTTTGCGATGTCAACCATACAGTTATCTTCATCCATGACGATAAGTCCGCCGGAACCCATCATGGAGCCGATGCTTAACAGATTGTCGTAGTCAATAGGGATATCAAAGTGTTCTGCAGGAATACATCCGCCGGAAGGTCCGCCGGTCTGAGCTGCTTTGAACTTCTTGCCGTTAGGAATTCCTCCGCCGATTTCTTCTACGACTTCACGAAGGGTTGTACCCATAGGTATTTCAACAAGACCGGTGTTGTTGATTTTTCCACCGAGAGCAAATACCTTGGTTCCTTTGGATTTTTCGGTGCCCATGGAAGCAAACCATTCGGGACCGTTAAGTATGATTTGCGGAATGTTTGCATAAGTTTCTACGTTGTTAAGCAATGTGGGCTTTCCTAACAATCCCTTTTGTGCAGGGAAAGGAGGACGGGGACGAGGTTCACCGCGGTTACCTTCAATGGAAGTCATAAGGGCAGTTTCTTCACCGCAGACGAATGCTCCCGCACCAAGTCTAAGTTCTATATCAAAATCAAAGCCTGTACCAAATATATTTTTACCAAGCAAACCGTATTCTCTTGCCTGATCTATGGCTATGGTTAGACGCTTTACCGCGATAGGATACTCGGCACGAACATAAATATATCCCTGATTTGCACCGATGGCATAGCCGGCTATGGCCATTGCTTCCAATACTACGTGAGGATCGCCTTCCAGGATGGAACGGTCCATGAAAGCACCGGGATCGCCTTCGTCGGCGTTACAACATACATATTTCTGATCAGCTTCGTTGGCTCTTGCCAGTTTCCATTTTAAACCTGTAGGGAAACCGCCGCCGCCTCTGCCTCTTAAGCCGCTGTCTGTTATCATTTGAATAACCTGATCGGGAGTGTATTCGGTAAGTACTCTTCCAAGTGCCTCATAACCGCCGGTTGCAATATACTCGTCAATATTTTCGGGATTAATTACACCGCAGTTGCGAAGGGCAACTCTGTGCTGCTTCTTATAGAAGGCGGTTTCATTGATGGAAGTAATTCCTTCTTCGGTTTTGGTTTCATCATAAACCAGTCTTTGTACGATACGTCCTTTTAAGAGATGTTCGTTAACGATCTCGGGAACATCTTCGGGCTTTACCATTGAATAAAAAGTTGCTTCGGGGTAAACAATAACGATAGGGCCTAAAGCACATAATCCGTGGCATCCGGTCTGGACAACTGCCACTTCATTCTTCAGGCCTGCTTTATTTATTTCTTCATTTAAGCATTCCAGAATCTTTGGGGTTCCGGAGGATGTACAGCCGGTTCCGCCGCAGACCAATACATGCGAACGATACATAATGTGACCTCCTTCAGTTATCCGATCATTTCGGAAATGGTGTATTCTTTCACTATCTGACCACGGATAATATGCTTTTCAAGCACTTCCAGGGCTTTTTCCGGTGTCATTTTGACATACGTAACTTTTTCTTTACCGGGTTCTATCACTTCGACTATAGGCTCATATTTGCATAAGCCTATACATCCGGTCTGCGTAACCGCAACATTCTTTAATCCCTTTTCCTGTACGGCATCGGAAAGGGCAACAAGTACAGGTCTGGCACCGCTGGCAATACCGCAGGTAGCCATTCCGACTACTATACGGGTCTGGTTTCCGTCTTCTTTACGAAGGCCCATTTGCGCCTGCATATTTGCTCGGATTGCTCTCAGCTCTTCTAGAGATTTCATCTGCTTTCCTCCTATTTATTTATAAAATATAAACGTTGTTTATATGGTTATTTCAGTTAAAAAATTATGCCGCCATCCACTTCCCTATGGTTCTGCGTCAAATAATCCCGGATAAATCCGGCAACTTCAGGTGTGTCAAAGGGGATATCACCTAAAATCTCGCGAAATTTTCTCGTATCCAGTTGAAATTCCTTACCGTCCACCTCATAAATATACAAAAAATCAATACTCTGGTTTGCCATCAATAAGGTATATATAGTAGAGCAAATATCTCCCAGTGGCATTCGGTCTATATGGGTAAGTCCAAATGAAGCATAAACGATAGTCTTTATACCGGGTATAGATTCAATCTTAAATATCCCGCCTGTAATTTCGGCAGCCTGTTTTAAGAAAGGAATTCCGAGTCCGACATTTCTTGTACTGCGGGTTGTAAAGAAAGGATCTTCAACTTTGGAAAGGAGTTCTTCCGGTATACCATGGCCGTTATCGGTTACTTTGATAATTAGCACGTCCTCTTTCTTATGTATGCGAACTTCTATCGTCACCAAATCGGCCTTGGCCCGTATGGAGTTATTGACTATATCCAAAATATTTAAAGACAATTCTGGAAGCATAATTACTCTTACTCGTATTTTGCAAGAATTCCTTCAACATCGTCTGCCGTAATTTTACCATATACATCGTCATTTATAGTAATAACAGGAGCTAATCCGCATGCTCCGATGCAGCGGCAGGATTCAAGTGAGAATTTTCTGTCAGGTGTGCATTCTCCGTCGGATATTTTTAATACTTCCTGAAGCTTATTAAATATGTCGCCTGCACCTTTTACATAGCAAGCTGTTCCGAGACAAACTGATATTTTATATTTTCCCTTGGGATTGAGTGCAAACTGGGAATAAAAAGTGGCAATACCATATATTTTTTCCAGCGGAATGCCCATTTCGTCCGAAATAATTGACTGAACCTCAATTGGCAGATAACCGTATATTTCTTGAGCTTTCTGCATTATGGGCATTAGCGCGCCTTTATCATTTTTATGTTCTGCTATAACTTTAAGCAGCGCCTCTTTTTGCTCGCTTGTTCCGGTAAATGGTACCGTACTTTGTTTCATACCCATTATATAACCTCCTATAATTTTTTATCAGGCCAAAACACAGTTATTATAGCATATATTTGTTAAAAAATCTACAAAAAATATAAACAATGATAAAGAATATATTTCCATTCTAATATGCAAGATGCATAAAGCGACATAAAATTTGCAACGTCATTTCTACAAAAGAGATAAAACCAACTTTTTATAAAATTATCAATGATTGTAAATGCAAAAAAGTTATATTATAATATTAACACACTTAAAATATTTATTGCAAAATAGAAACGGACAAAGTTGCAAAAAAAATTCCCCAGTTTTG
>CAZIHC010000210.1:0-386 GCA_964538605.1 uncultured Herbinix sp.
TCATAACCTTCTTTACGGAGAATACCAAGTCCTGTTATATTGGCAGAAGCACCTATAGGGGTTATATTTCCTCCCAAAGTTGCACCGATCAAAAGGCCGAAGTACATCAAATTAGGCGTTATATCCAGCATATCAGAAATCTCACCGACAACCGGAAGCATAGTTGCCACATATGGTATATTGTCAATAAAGGCCGAAAACAAAACGGATACCCATACAATCAGACTATAGATAAAGAATACGTTCTCATTGCTTGCCTTAGTAAAGAGCCTGCTTATATCTCTTATAAGCCCTGCATTCGTGACTCCTCCGATTACTATAAAAAGCCCCGTAAGCAAAAAAATTGTTTCATAATCTATGGATTTAAAGGCTTCTGCTGCACCTTT
>CAZIHC010000210.1:396-4658 GCA_964538605.1 uncultured Herbinix sp.
CTGTTATAGTTTAATAATTCTGTTATAGTTTAAGTTTCAATTCCTCATAGGTACTGTAAAAACTTGCCATTTGCCCGGTTTCTTTTTATAACTTTTAGTTTTAATAAGCATTCTGATAATTCTTACTAAAAACAGGATCGTGCATATTAAACCGTTCATTAAGTTTTTTATGGTTTCCGGCTTATACTCACCCGGTATTAGTGAATTTAATATCAACAAAATAATAATTCCGGCAAGTAAAACGGTAGGAAAATAATCCTCAACTTCAGTTACATTGTGGTTACCGATGACTTGTTTTTCTTTTCTGAACAAGAAAAGAAGCACAATAGCCGAAACTATTGCTCCTGCTTCCACTGCCCAAAAGATTCCGGGTTTGCCCTCCAGAAAAAAGAAATCTACAAAATTTAAACCCGCATGCCCACCGAGCAGTATCGAAGTCGTATCCCCCACCAATGTAGCGGCTCCCTGAAGATTTGATGAAATGGCGATACAAATTACACTTAGGACCGGTGATATTTTCAGTTTCTTTGCAATATTTACCGCTACTGGAGCAACCATTAATACTGTGGCCACATTATCTACAAAGGCGGATATAATCCCTGCAAACAATGCCAGAGCAACAACAGCCCATTTTACGTTAGGTACGCGGTTAATTATACGGTCGGCTAACCTGGATGGCATTTTTGACTCGGTAAAAAGCCCGACAACTCCCATAGTCCCCGCTATCATTAAAATTACATTCCAGTCCACAACATATATTACCCGGTCTATCGGCACTATTCCCAAGATAATAAACAAGGCTGCCGATGCCAGGGCTATATACGCTCTTATTTTGGAATATGACAACAGTAAAACATAAGTAGTTAAAAATATAATAACTGCTGCTGTTTTCATATTTACCCCGTCATAAAAATTATTTTACACCACTATCTTATTTATCGTCTCCCAAAAATAATACAAGCATAAACTCTCCTTTTAAGAGAATTTATGCCTGTTTATATATCAGCCTTTGTAAGTCTATTGTTATTTATTTAATTGCTCCTTAAGGATTTCTACAGCCTTTTGCAGCTGATTATCCTTGTCGTGTGGAATAGTAACCAATTGCTTTAACTCATCTGACAATTCGACCTCTACATCCGGCACAATGCCAATTCCGTGAATATTACGTCCCTTTGGAGTAAAGTACTTGGATATGGTCAGTTTTACCGCTGTTCCGTCGGTTAAAGGAATTACTTTTTGAACTATACCTTTTCCGTAGCTTGTCGTGCCAACGATAGTTCCTATACCGTAATCCTGTATAGCCCCGGCAAAAATCTCCGATGCACTGGCGCTTTTGCCGTTTATCAGTACCGCCAGAGGTTTATCGAAACGGTCAGGATTACTGGTTTTTTCATTTTCACGATTCTTATATTTATCTTCCGTGTATACCACAAGCTTACCCTTAGGGAGAAAACGGTCCAATATTTTAACTACCGCTTCCATTAATCCGCCGGGATTATCCCTTACGTCAACAACTAAGGCTTTCATACCCATCTCTTCCAGTTCTTCAACGGCAGCATAAAACTGTGAAATGGTAATCTCATCAAACTCAAGGATTTGAATATAGCCTATGTTGTCATCCAGCATCTCATGTTCTATGGTCGGTATGTTAATTTTTTGCCTTACGATGGTAAATTCAATGGGTTCCTCGACACCTTCTCTGATTATTGTAATATTAACCTTGGTGCCTTCTTTGCCCTTCATTTTGCTGACAACCTCGGTTAAATCTTTACCGGTAACTTCTTCCCCTTCCACCTTATAAATAATATCATCGGGAAGCAATCCAGCCTTGTATGCCGGAGAATCCTTATACGGTTTTACAATGGTAATTATACCTGTTTTCACATCCTGGCTAACGACTGCCCCAATACCATGGTAAACACCTGTAGAGCTTTCAATTAAACTTTTATACTCTTGCTTAGTAAAATATGTTGAATAAGGATCTCCCAAACTATTTATATATCCTCTATAAATACCGTTTTCCAGTGCTTCTTCATCTACTTCGTCCAAATAATAAGTATCTACCAGTTTCTGCAAAACAGACAATTTTTGAATAATAAAATCATAAGGATTACTTTCCTCGCTATCGGAAGACGTTATATCACTCTTTGCAGCACTGTTTTTCTCGGGTATATCTAAAACATAAAAATATGTTCCGCCGAGTACCAGAAACAGTAACACTGCTCCGAACAGGCCCGAAAGAAAACCCATCAGAAAATTTTTTTTCATTATTTTATGTCCTCCTAACATTTCGCCTGGTAAAAAGCCGCAGTACCATTCTTTGACCTTTATTTCTTCCCGCAGTATAAATTTTAATAATCCAACTGCTCCATATATTTCATATACTTAACTACCATTAAAGCTATCTTGAATGTTATGGCATCTTCAAAAACACGCAAATCCAGGTTTGTGGTCTTTTGAAGTTTATCCAGACGATATACCAGGGTATTTCTGTGTATATACAATTGTCTGGAAGTTTCGGAAACGTTAAGGTTGTTCTCAAAGAACTTGTTTATGGTTGTCAAAGTTTCTTCATCGAATTCATCGGGTGATTTGCCGTCAAATATTTCTTTAATAAACATTTTGCATAAGGGCATAGGAAGCTGGTATATAAGTCTTCCGATACCCAGGTTATTGTATGCTACAATATTTCTGTCACTGTAGAATATCTTGCCCACATCAAGAGCCATCTTGGCTTCTTTATAAGATCTGGATACATCCTTTATCTCGTTAACAATAGTTCCATATGCCACATGAACCTTGGACATAGCTTCCATGTTCAGCATGTCAAGTATAACTTTTGCCGTTTTATTTACATCATCATAAGATTCATTTGGCTTAAGTTCCTTCACCAAAATAATATTTTTCTCATCCACTGCAGTTATAAAGTCTTTGGTTTTTCCGGAAAACAGACTGCGTACAGTTTCAAGCGCATTTGTATCCTTCTCATTCTTTGTTTCAATAATATATACAACCCTGCGGGCTTCGGTGTCTATATGAAGTTTTTTCGCGCGGTTGTATATGTCAACCAACAGCAAATTGTCCAAAAGCAGGTTCTTTATAAAATTATCTTTATCATAACGTTCTTTGTAAGCTATCAGAAGATTCTGTATCTGGAAAGCGGCAATCTTTCCAACCATAAATACATCTTCACTGTCACCTTTTGCTACTATAACATATTCCAACTGATGCTCGTCAAATACCTTGAAAAATTGATACCCCTGAATTGCCTGACTGTCTGCAGGAGATGCCACAAAAGATAATACTATATTTTCATATTGCTCCGGATTTTCTGCCGTCGATGCAAGTACTTTTCCTTCCGTATCCATTACCGAAATGTCAATTCTTGTAATATTTTTCAAACCCTCAATTGTATTTTGCAAAATTTGATTCGATATCATATTTACACTCCTTTAAGTATTATATTTCTATTTTCACTTAAAATTCATAGATACTAGTCCCATTTTATCATTTTGTTAGTAAAAAGTAAACTATTTTTATTAAAATTATATAAATTATTTCGTACAATACTATCAAATCAGTATAAAAGATAATTTGTTTATCCATTAAACTAATGTCCTGATGTTTTATCCGGCATTCATAATAGTGTTTTAATCTACGGACTCACAGATGTTTAAGCCAAAGCACAATTATTTTTCTTTTCTAAATTCATTGAAAATTAAATACTTTTACTTTTTAAAATATCATAAGAATTCAAAAAAGAGTTTCTACGGAGAAACTCTTCATTCAGTCAGAATTTATTTGCAATCCTTATGTACTTTGCATAAAAAATTTCGTTTTGAACGGTTGAGGCTGCTCTGCCAAAAAACATTCACACAGGTGTAGCTAAAAACATATCAGCTTTGTATTAAGCCATAGCTTAGGATATACTATAACATAAATAAGGGAACACCGAAGTGTTCCCTATAATTACTGATTTAATTAGTTTGTAATTACCATTTCTGTATCTTTGTCAAAGAAGTGTGCCTTGTTCATATCAAATGCGATCTTCAATGTATCGTTTGGTCTTGCAGATGTACGAGGATTTACACGAGCTGTAATTTCAAGATTCTCGTCAAGAGTGAAGTATAAGAATACTTCGGCACCGAGAAGCTCATAAACTCTTACGGTAGCTTCAATTACCGCATCAGGATAATTGCTTATGAACATCTCTTCATCATGAATGTCCTCAGGACGAATACCCATGATAACTTTCTTATCAA
>CAZIHC010000211.1:0-4642 GCA_964538605.1 uncultured Herbinix sp.
GTCAGAGGTTAAATTTTTTTATGGCAATAAAGTGCCTTTGGAAATGCATAAGGTAAGAATAGTGCAGAAATTGAATCTGGTTCCCATCGAACGTCGTCTTGAAGCTATAAATGAAGCGGGAAACAATACGTTTTTGCTGAAAAACTGTGATATTTTCCTGGATATGCTAACCGATAGCGGTGTAAATGCCATGAGTGACAAACAACTTGCTGCTATGATGGAAGCGGACGACAGTTACGCTGGTTCTGCTACCTTTACAAAATTGGAGAATAAGATAAAAGAAATTTTCGGTATGGATTATTTTCTTCCGGCCCACCAGGGAAGAGCGTGCGAAAATATTATTGCAAAGGCATATGTAAAACCGGGAGATATTATACCTATGAACTACCACTTTACTACAACTAAAGCCCATATCACATTGAATGGTGGTACAGTTGAAGAAATAATAATCGATGAAGGATTAAATCCAACCAGCACATATCCGTTTAAAGGAAATATGGATGTAGAGAAACTAAAAGGACTCATAGCAAAACATGGTGCCGACAAAATTGCTTTTGTGCGTATAGAGACCGGTACAAATCTTATTGGAGGTCAACCTCATTCTCTCAAGAATTTGCGTGAAGTTAGAAAAGTCTGTGATGAACATGGCATACTGCTTGTCTTTGATGCAAGTCTTTTAGCGGATAACCTCTATTTTATAAAAACCCGTGAAGAGCAGTGTAAAAATATGAGTATACGGGAGATAGCCCGTGCTATAGCAGACCTGACTGACATTATTTACTTCTCGGCACGTAAACTGGGATGTGCACGTGGTGGCGGTATTTGTACAAGAAGTAAAGATATATATATGAAGCTGCGGGAGTATATCACATTATATGAAGGATTTCTTACCTATGGAGGAATGTCGGTAAGGGAGATTGAAGCGCTTGCTGTCGGCTTGGAAGAAACTATGGATGAGAATATGATTAACCAGGGACCGCAATTTATTGAATATATGTGTAATAAGCTTAAAGAAAGCGGTGTTCCTGTTATAACACCACCCGGTGGTTTGGGATGTCACATCAATGCAATGGAGTTTGTTGACCATATTCCTCAAAGCCAGTATCCGGCAGGTGCTCTTGCTTCAGCATTATACATAGTAAGCGGTGTCCGCGGTATGGAAAGAGGAACTATATCCGAACAGAGGGAAGAGAATGGAGAAGAGCATTTTGCCAATATGGAATTGCTGCGTCTGGCCATGCCGAGGAGAGTATTCACCCTTTCACAGGTAGAATATGCTATAGACCGTATTAAATGGCTTTATGAAAATCGCGAACTGATTGGCGGATTGACTTTTGTGGAAGAACCAAAAGTTTTACGTTTCTTCTTTGGAAAATTGGCTGCGGTTTCAGATTGGCGGTCCAAACTTGTTAAAAAGTTCAGAGCAGATTTTGGAGACAGTCTATAGTATCTGTTTTTTTAGTGAGAAATGATATCTGCAACTTTTGGGAAAACCCACGGTTTTATAATAATTATAAAACCGTGAGTTTTCTTGATTTTTAGGGTTTAAAAATTGTGCTGTATAAATTTAAGGGTTAGAAAATAACCTATTTTTATTATGCAAAAATTTGATTTGGAAGTTTTTAATTTATAAAATTATAAAATAGTCTTTTTTTATTTTAAAAATTATTAAGTAAAAAGTTTAGGGAGGAAATCATGCTGGCTCAGGGAAGTATTGTTAATGCGTGTGCAATAATTGGCGGAGCATTGGTGGGAATGATTATTAAGGGCAGATTATCCGAAAGATTCGGTACGATTATAAAACAGGCGTTAGGGCTTTCCACAGTATTTATCGGTTTATCCGGTACTCTTTCATCGATATTTAAAGTATCTAATGACGGTAAAATTGAAAGTAACCATATAATGCCTATGATAATTTTTCTTGTTATAGGTTCTGTAATAGGTGAGGCTATAAATATTGAGGAAAAATTGAACAGGCTTGCTGAATTTATCCAAAAGAAAATTCCCGGTTCAGGAAGTAATTTTTCTACCGGTTTTGTATCGGCAACCCTTTTGTTTTGTGTAGGTGCAATGGCAATTGTAGGTTCTCTGGAGGAAGGGCTTACAGGGAATGCCAATACCCTTTATGCCAAATCGATTTTGGACTGTATCAGCTCTATTGTATTTAGTGCTACAATGGGGATAGGCGTACTTTTTTCGTCAGTAGCCGTATTCCTGTATCAAGGTTCAATTACTCTTCTTGCAGAATTTATAGAACCCATGTTGACTGCTGAAGTAATAAATCAGATGTCCCTTGTGGGAAATGTCCTTATTTTCGGTATAGGAATAAATTTACTGGAAATCCGCAGTATCAAAGTAGCCAATATGCTTCCTGCAGTACTTATGCCGATTGTTTATTATTTAATACGATTCTCGATTGGTTGATATGTTATGAATTGGGAATTGTTAACTAAAATTGAGATATAAAAATTCCGATATATTTAATGAGAGCCTTTCTATCATCAAATCTGAAAGCTTATATTTGTTTGAAATTAAAAATCGATGAAATTAAGATTTGAAATTTCAATGCAGTAATCATCGAAACACAAAGTTTGTATGGAGGTAGTTCTTATGAATGCAAAACTGTTCATACTTATTGTAATCGCCATAGTAATACCTTCCGTTTTAGGCTTATTCATCAGTTGGATGTTTGCAGATATCAATATTGGCAGGGCTCAGGTTAATGACAATTATAATGATGTGAGATATACACCTTCGGTTACACATAATATTGCATTAATGAGCGAAGAAAACGATATTGCGACAATACCTCCAAAAGTAAAAAATAAATTATATACCGTTTCTTACGACGATAAAGAATTGCTTGATACTGAAATAGCCGAGCTGAAAAAATATGTCTGCATGATAATGACAAGTTCATGGATACAGGGTTCCGGAGTGCTTATAAATGACGAAGGATATATTCTGACCAACTATCATGTAGTAAATACAGGAAGTATTTGGGTTGATTTTCAGGATGGCGATGATTCCAACAGTAAATTTTTACATATGAAGGCTAAATTGATAGATTTTGATGAAAATGAGGATATAGCCTTAATAAAGGTTGAAAATTTATCACTGGACGGATATATTAAGTTTGCCCCCGTAAACAGCATTAAACTGGGTGAGCCAGTTGTATCAATAGGTTCTTCCCAAGGTTTGATTAATACATTATCTTTTGGACATGTAACTGCCTTGAGACCATATAATGATGGGAATATTATACAAACTGATGCTGCTATATCGGCAGGAAATTCCGGCGGAGCATTGTTGAATAAAAAAGGGCAATTGATTGGAATTACCTCTTTTAAGATTACTGGCGGAGAAAACCTTAATTTTGCCATATCCAATGAAAAATTGATGCATTTTTTGGATAAAGTAAATTATTCTAATGATTAAAGACATAGAGGAAGTCTGAAAAGAACTTGATGATGAAAGTAATTAACTTTATATATACTTTTAATTAACATTTAATTAAAAAAGTAAATTCCTGTAATAGGTATTGATAAAATTGGAGAAGGAATCTATGAAGGTTAAAATTAAAGAAGTTAGAGTAAATAACATGTCCTGGCGGGCATGTTTTTTATTTATAATTTAGAGTATAAAAAACGATATAGGATATACTAACTTATAAAAATCTACTCTCAAATACAAAATTTGAAAAGTTGGTGGGAATATGTCGACAATTCATACAATTGAACCGCGAAAAGTATTTCATTGGTTTTATGAAATAAACCGGATTCCCAGATGTTCCGGCAATGAAAAGGGAATTAGCGATTTTTTGGTGAACTTTGCAAAGGAAAGAAAATTGGAAGTTTATCAGGATGAAATCTATAATGTAATCATTAAAAAGCCTGCTACTCCAGGTTATGAAAATTCCCCTGCCGTTATAATACAAGGACATAGTGACATGGTATGTGTAAAAGGGGAAGGCTCTGTTCATAATTTTGATTCGGATCCCATTGAAATGATTGTGGATGGAGATTTTTTGAGAGCAAACAATACAACTCTTGGCGGGGATAATGGAATTGCAATTGCCTACGGTTTAGCAATTTTAGATTCCGATGACTTAAAGCATCCGGCCATTGAACTGTTGATTACAACAAACGAGGAAACAGGTATGGACGGGGCAATGGCTTTGAGCAACGAACATTTATCCGGAAAAATATTGCTTAATATTGACGCAGAGGAAGAAGGAGTTTTTTTGGTTAGCTGTGCCGGCGGTGCCAATCAGACTGTTGCTTTTCCATTAAAAAAAGAAAAGAAAAGCGGTAAAGGACTGGAAATTAGAGTTTCCGGTCTAAAAGGCGGTCACTCCGGAATGGAGATTGTTAAACAGAGAGGCAATGCCATTAAGTTATTAGCTCGTATTTTAGATCATTGCAGAAGTAAAATTACATTGTCGCAAATTTCCGGCGGAACAAAACATAATGCCATTCCGAATGAGGCAAAAGCGGTTGTTTTGTCAGAGGATTTAACCGGTACGGTGAGTTTAATTGAGGCAATTGCAAAAGAACTTAAAGAAGAGTATCGAGTAGAAGATGGAGGACTGAATGTTACTGTAAGAGAAGTGGATGTGGAGGAAGTTTATGATAAACAGCTG
>CAZIHC010000212.1:0-4607 GCA_964538605.1 uncultured Herbinix sp.
TACCATCCTTACTGCGTTGCAATACGCGCCCCGGAGGGGGACGGAAAAAGGTATCTTGGCACCTTAAATACCGTCATTAACCGTTGCAATACGCACCCCGGAGGGGACTTAAGTACTCGTGATTTTACAATATTTTTCATCACAAAAAGGATGCCTTAACCGGAATGGGATTGCAGATATAACCAATCCAAATGAGTGTTTGGTTTACTCATGGTAAAAATACCGATGGGTAGTGGTTATACCCGTATCCCGTATTCCTGTTAAAAAGGCATCCTTTTTGCCATGCAGGTTGGAAAATTATATAAAAAAATTTAAATTAAAATGGCATGAATTTTATAAAATATAAAATCTTTTTCTATTAAATAATAAACTTAAGAAGTATTTGATGGTTTTTCTGCGAAAGGAGAGAAATATGACTTTAATTGACGGCAGGACCCAGCTTCCGATAGGTCTAGGTATGAAGCTGGCACTGGATGTTCAGGCTATGACTAACTTTGCTAAACTGCCCGACGAAAAAAAGAGGGAGCTTATAAGTTATATCGAAAGTTCCACAACAGGCGAAGAGGCTAAGAATAGGGTATCGGAAGTTGTAAGCAATCTTCACAAGGGAACATTCAGTTAAATATTGGCTATTTGATAAGGCGTAAAATAGAAAATAAGGACAGTCCGCAGCAAAGTATTCAACGGCTGTCCTTATTACTTATAGATTTATTTATAATTTTGGAATAAATAATAATTAATGTTACTGAAATACTTAAATTAAGCTAGGAAGGACAAAGCAATTCATTCGGCTTACCTTTCATTTCCCATGAAAAATAAAGCTACTGTACCCGGCCCGGAATGGGCACCTATTGTAGGGCAAACATAGTTTATCAGGAAATTCTCTATACCGAACCGTTCTCTTACCAGGGAAGCCACATATTCGGCATCTTCGAGGCAATCCCCGTGACTTATAAACACAATATCATTTTTATCTTCATATCCGGAAATTCTTTTTTCCATCTGTTCAACCAAAGAAACCAGGGCTTTCTTCCTGCCCCTGACATTATTTAAGGGAACAAGCCTTCCTTCGTTGTCTACGTGAAGTACCGGCTTTACGTGGATTAATGTACCGATAATAGCAGACGTCCTGGATAACCTGCCTCCCCTGCGCAGATGGTGAAGGTCGTCAACGGTGAAAATATGGCACAGGTTCAATTTGTTATCCTCAAGCCACCGGGCTATTTCATCCAAAGATTTGCCTTCTTCTTTCATTTTAACAGCTTTATAGACTAAAAGGCCTTCGCCCATGGAAGCACAAAGAGAATCTATTACGGTAATTTTTGCGTCGGGTATTTCTTCACAAATATCCCTGGCAACGGTTTCGGCCACAGAGCAACTGCCGCTTAAGGCTGAAGAGAATGCGATATGTAGTATATCGTATCCCTCATTTACCAGGCCTGTAAAAATTTTTCTTACAGTTTCAGGATTGGCAGCCATTGTGGTAGGCATTTTACCCGCCCGCATTATATCGTAAAATGCTTTGGGTTCCAAATCGTTTTCTTCTCCGTAGATTTTGCCGTCAAAGCTATAGTATAATGGGATTATTTTCAAATTATACTTTTTGATAAAATTGTCCGGCAAATCGCAGGTCCTGTCGGTTGTTATTACAAAATCTCTCATCCCATTCACCTCCGTATTTTATAAGAATTTTTGACAGTATTTGATATATTATCAGGTAATCGGTATGCTAATAAGTAGTTTTTATAACGATATGATATATTATAACATACCATTAAATTTACATACAATATCCTTGCCAAATTTTCATAAATTATGAATAAATCTGCTTTACTTGACAATTTTTTGATATTTTGATATTATATATCAAACTTAGTATGGTTAGTTTCTCAGGTATTATATTCTCAGAATATAGTACTTTTTATTATGAATTGACTCGACCGTAGGCCTGTGTCGTGCCGGGCCTATTTTTTATTCGATATTAAATTATTCGTATTTTCGGTTGATAATAATTGTTCCGTAAGGAAACTAAACAGAAAAAGAATGTAATTTATGTTAACCGTTGCTTTTTTGCCGAAATTGATATAAATTCAAGATATAATTTCATTTGGTAAGGATGAGTGAGGATGTTAAAGAACATTTTATGTTTTGGGGATTCCAATACTTTCGGATTTATTGCGGGTAGCGGTGAAAGATATGAAAGGGACAAAAGATGGACCGGACTGCTTCAAAAGTATCTGGGCAGCAATTATTATGTAATTGAAGAGGGGCTTTGCGGGCGTACAACTGTTTATGATGATCCGGACAATAATTTTGCCAACGGAAGCCGTTATCTTGAAGTTTGCATGGCCACCCACAGGCCGCTGGACCTGGTTATTATTATGCTGGGTACAAATGATACCAAGGAGAAGTTTGCAGCCACAGTGAAGGATATAGCAAACGGATTGGAACAGTTAATTAAAATTCTTAGAAATCCCAATGTTTATAACAAAGACATCCTGATTATATCTCCGATTCATATAAGCGATAAGATACTGGCTTCAATGTATTTTGAGGCTTTCGGCTTGAAAGGTGCGGAAAAATCAAGGCTTTTGGCGCCGGAGTTTAAGAAGCTGGCAGACCAATATGGGTGTTATTTTATGGATGCTGCAGATTTTGCGAAAGCCGATGATAAGGATGCAATCCATATAGATGAAAAAGGGCATGAAGATTTAGCTAAAGCCGTTTATCGCAAGATAAAGGAGATTGAAAAAGGGTTATAGGAGGACAGTTTGGAGAATTGGTTTATTAAGAACAAAAAAGCAGATTTTGAATATATAATGAAAGAATGCGGTATCAGTGAGGTAATGGCCAGGTGCCTTGTAAACCGGGGCCTGGAAGATCCGGATAAAATCAGAGTATTTTTAAATCCCAGTCTTGATGATTTGTATAACCCTTTTTTACTTAAAGACATGGAAAAAGCCTGCGATATTTTGCAGGAAAAGATTTCAAACGGAAAAAGAATCCGTATTGTCGGGGATTATGATGTAGACGGTGTAGTGGCTACCTACATCCTGTACCGGACTTTAAAAATGTTAGGGGCCAATGTGGACTATGAAATTCCGGATAGAATTAATGACGGTTACGGAATAAACATGAGAATAGTAGAAGAAGCAAAAGAGCAGAAAATTGACACCCTGCTTACCTGTGACAACGGCATAGTAGCCATGGAGCAGGTTTTGAAAGCTAAAGAGTACGGTATGACAGTAATTGTTACCGACCACCACAATCTTCTTGAAACGGAAGATAAGGCCGTAGTTATTCCGCAGGCCGATGCCGTAATCAATCCCAAACGGCCTGATTGTCCGTATCCTTTTAAAGGTTTATGCGGAGCAGCGGTTGCGTATAAACTGGCGGCATCTCTTCTTGAAAGATACGACATACCTGAAAAAGAAGAGTACGAGAAAGAACTGATATCCTATACCGCTATAGCCACCGTATGTGACGTAATGGAATTGGTTGATGAAAACAGGATTATTGTAAAACACGGGCTTGACCTGCTAAAAAATACACCGAATATCGGACTATCGACCCTTATGGAAGTATGCCGGATAGATAACAAGGATCTTTCTGCATTTCATCTGGGATTTATCATCGGCCCTTGCCTAAATGCATCAGGAAGGCTTGATACAGCCAAAAAGGGGCTTAGTTTGCTTTTAGCTCCAAATAAGAGTGAAGCTTTGGTACTTGCCACAGAACTAAAAAGCCTTAACGAATCCCGCAAAAGTATGACGGAAAAGTATCTGGAGAAGGCTATAGAATTAATTGAGAATAATCATATGTTAAATGACAAGGTGCTTGTAGTATATCTTCCCGACTGTCATGAAAGTGTTGCGGGTATTATAGCAGGACGGCTTCGTGAAAGATACCACAGGCCTGCCATAGTTCTTACGGATTCGGCCGAACATGTCAAAGGGTCAGGAAGATCCATAAATGAATACAATATGATTGAAGAATTGTCAAAACACAGAGACCTGTTTATTAAAGTGGGCGGTCATCCGATGGCGGCAGGTATGTCAATCCTGCCTGAGAACGTAGAAGTTTTAAGAAAAGCTCTAAATGAAAATTCTACACTGACCGAGGAAATGTTAAAACCCAAGGTCACTATAGATATCCTGCTTCCGCTGGGGTATTTGTCGGAAGGACTGGTAAAGGAACTTAAGCTTCTTGAGCCTTTCGGCAACGGAAACAGCAAACCTTTATTTGCGGAAAAAGATTTGACAATAAAGTCGTTAATGATTGTCGGAAGCAACGCAAGCGGCATAAAAATGCGTGTAAGGAACCAATACGGAAGAGAAATGGATGCCCTGTATTTTGGGGATGTGGACCGGTTTTTTAAATATATCGGCGATACATACGGAGAAGACGAAGTCTGGCGATTAAAGACGGGACGGGGTTCAAATATTAAACTTACAGTTACATATTATCCGAATATTAATGAATATAACGGATATAAAAGCATACAACTAATGATACAAAACTACCGATAATAAAATTTATTCTAATTTTATGCATAAAAATGAGCTAATTGCGATGTACGCAGAACCTAGATATGTAAATAATAGAGA
>CAZIHC010000213.1:0-4566 GCA_964538605.1 uncultured Herbinix sp.
CAAAGAGAGGGGCAGACAGTGACATAAAACCTAAAACAAGTTGACACGACCCAAGTTTGTAATTTAGTTGATTAGCGTGAAAATGTGGTATATAATGAAATGGATTGGGATTCGATTATTGTATCTATCTGATAAAAGATATTTGAGGAAATGCAAATGGGGATAAAGGTGGATATTATTAGATTTTTACTAAAGGTTATAATGTGGTTCTTAATAGTAGAGTTTGGGTGCAATTTTATTATGCAAAAAATAAGCTATTCATTTATAAGAGCGCAAAAAAGATGACAGATATTTATTGTACACCGCTATATTTGCAGTTTAATGATAAATTAACCGGATATGGTGGTAACCTTGATTCGAAGAATAACAATAAGGTTATATTATTTTTTGGTGGTTCTAATTATATTGCCTATAATTCTGTTGGAAAGTATGCCATGAATTTTGATTACCCATTCATTTCAGTGGATTATTATGGAACTCAGGATAGCAACGGTAAAATGAATTTAAAAACGATGAAGCAATCAGCAGAAGATTTATATGAATGGGCAAGGGCTCACTATCCAGATAGTGAGATTATAATAATTGGACACAGTTACGGATCGGGAATTGCAACATACCTGGCAAGCGTCAGGGAATGCCACTCTTTGATTATCGCTTCAGGGTACAGAGATATTTCGGATTTATATAATAAAATCATTCCTGTATTCTGGGGACCGTTAAAGGTATTTATTTCAAATAATATACAAACTTCGGAATACGCTAAAAATGTCGAATGTCCGGTATATATCATTGAATCTACTGGGGATAAGGTTTTAAGTGTTTCATTACAAGAAAAATTGTCATGCAGTTTTAAAAAATCGATATTAAAAATATTTGATGATATTGCTCACGAAGATTATTTTTGTTCAGACGATGTAGTTAATTATATAAAACATGTAATTGAAAAATGATAAAGACTATGACACGGTTTTGTTATATTGCCACAGCAGTAAGCAAACAGCTCGAAGAAGAGAAAAATATTATTTGCAAAAGATATTGAAGGAGGATATAAAATGAAAAATAAAATAGTGAAAACATTTGTTAGTTCAGTTGCGTATGGAATATGTTATGGACTTATAACATTAATTTTTGACCATGAAATAGATTGGCGTCAGATTGCGATTACAACCATCTTTTATTTTGCTTTTGTGAATATATGGAATTATATTGGGACAAAGGTTAGAAATAAAAAATGATAAGAAATAACTGTTAATTATACATATAGCCTATTGTAGAGAAAACTGCCCTTCAACGGTAAGATTGGAGAAGAGTTTGGCTTTGACTGAATAAGTATAATTTACTGGAAGATAAACTTAAGTTATTTAATATATGTATTGAAGTTTATCTTCCAGTAAAAGTGTTTATAAATATTTTTCAGTTATTGCATGTAGTTGTTCGGTTATTTTAGAAAATCACAATTCAAAACCAGAGTTCTTACACTGAAACGTTACTCACTCTATCAAGCCATTCTATAACAAGCGAATTCATCAATTCGGCCTGTTCAATCTGAAGATTATGTCCTGCTTTATCAAGTACAGCAAAAGTTGCTCTTGGGTAATTGTCAAGGACGTTCCAGGCATCCTTATATCCTACGCAAAGGATAGCAAAGAACCTACAGTATTTACACATGGTGATGGAGAAACATACAGCATTGAAGAATTAGAAAATAAATTAAGATTGACACTAAAAGCTAATAGATTAGGAATTACACAAGAAGAATTTGAGAGGCTGGTAAAATCATATGAATTACCATTAACAAGTTCGACAAAAAAAATCTGGTAAGGTGATAGACGGAGTTCATACATCGACAAGTGATGAAAAAGAGGTTCACAAAGAACCTACAGTATCTAACAATGGTGATGGAGAATCATACAGCCGTGAAGAATTAGCGAAAAAAATAGGAATGACACCGGAGGAATTTGACAAACAGGTGAAAACCTATGAATTCCCGTTGACAGGCTCAACGCAAATATCAGGTAAGGTTGAAAATGGTGTCCCGCTTCAATAGATTATTTAAAGATATAAATTGAGTTGATCAGGTAATTTTAACAAGGAGATAAAAGAAATGAACTAAAAACGCTGATTTTAGTTTATATAAAAAATCAGCGTTTTTTATTTGAAAGCGGACGTTATTTCTAGGGGATGATTTGATAAATTAACTTCCATAGTCAATTGTCTTGAAATGGAATAGAATATTTTGTCAAAAAATGCAAGCCTGAAATTTAATTAACATTATATAGCATTTAACATTTTATGAAGCTGAAGTCTATTATTTAAACAGCAACTAATCAGTAAACTCACATACAGTATATTCAACATCAAGATAAGCGAAAATCAAGGTACAGTAAACTCATTGACTTGATTCTTTGTATACGATATATTTTTATCATCAAGATAGAAATATACGGATTTAGAGGAAGAAATATGATTAACAATGTGAATAAAAGAAAATGATACATTGACCGGATTAACTAAATCTTTACTGTAATAAAAGATTAAGAGAGATACATTGGTTGAATTAACTAAGGTGACGTGAAATAATTTTATAGGGTATGTTAAATAAATAATTTGATCAAAAAAGACAAACCTCAAAGGAAAAATACATTATCACAAAAACACTGTAAAAGGTGAAGTATATGAAAAGGAAGATTTTGATTATCGATAATGACGTTCATATTAACGATATGCTGGAAAAAGTTTTAATGCAGGCAGGATATAGTGTTTCTCATGCTTACTCCGGAACAGAAGCGTTATTATTTTTACAAAATAACAAACCGGACTTAATACTGTTAGATTTGATGTTACCGGGGTTATCGGGCGAGGAGATATTGCCTCAAATATCTTCTATTCCTGTTATCGTTATGAGTGCAAAAGTTGATGTTGAAGATAAAGTATCACTTTTACTTGGTGGTGCAGTTGATTATGTCACAAAACCTTTTGATACAAAAGAATTATTGGCAAGGATAACTGTCGCACTTAGAGTTGCAAATACTCCGCTGAATGCGCCTCTATATTTTGATGATATTAAACTGGATACATTTACTCATGAAGTATTCATAGCAGATAATAAAGTAAAACTTACAAGGACAGAATATGCCATCTTAAAATTGCTTATGCAAAATCCAACACAGGTTATTGTAAAATCGCTTCTTTTAGAAAAGATAAGCGAGGACACACCCGATTGTACGGAGACTTCATTGAAAATGCATATCAGCAATTTACGAAAAAAACTTCGTGAAATTAGCGGAAAAGATTATATAGAAGCTGTTTGGGGAATTGGATTTAAAATGAGAACAGAATAAATCTTTACTGTTTCTTTACTAATTCCTTAACCATTTTCTTTACTATTATGAGATAAAATGTCCATATCAGAAAACAGGAGGTAATATTTATGGAATATGTTCTTGAAACGCATGCGTTATGCAAGAATTATGGACATTTTAAAGCTCTTAACAACTTATCAATAAAGATACCAAAAGGTTCGATCTATGGTCTTATTGGTAAAAACGGAGCAGGTAAGACTACACTCATTAGGTTAATATGTGGTTTACAGGAACCTACATCCGGCGAATATATTCTTTATGGGAGAAAGCATACGGATAAAGATATTTCAAAATCTCGCCGCAGAATGGGGGCAATAGTAGAAACACCGTCAATTTATGCAGACTTGACGGCTTATGAGAACTTAAAGGAGCAATATAAAGTATTAGGTATTCCTTCTGATGACGGTATTGATGAAATTTTAAAATTAGTCGGACTTGAAAATACAGGAAAGAAAAAAGCGAAAAATTTCTCTTTAGGTATGCGTCAGCGTTTGGGTATTGCGGTTGCTCTTGCAGGATCTCCCGATTTTCTTGTTCTTGATGAGCCTGTCAACGGACTTGATCCACAAGGCATTATTGAGATCAGGGAATTGATATTAAAATTAAATCATGAACACGGAATTACATTTTTAATTTCCAGTCATATATTGGATGAACTATCAAAACTGGCTACTTATTATGGCATAATAGATAATGGAAAATTGATAAAACAAATCAGTTCGGCCGAACTGGAAGAAAAGTGTCGCAAATGTACCCATGTAGAAGTGTCAGATACAAAGGCTCTTGCTTGTGTGTTAGATAAAATGAAAGTTGATTACAAGATTCTTTCAAATACAGAAGCTGATATTTATGCCAAAGTTAATGTTACTAAACTATCGACAGAATTATTAAAAAATAACTGTGAACTTTTTTCAATAAATGAACATGACGAGAGTTTAGAAAGCTACTTTATTAGTTTAGTAGGGGGGACAAGACATGAATAAGTTATTGTCAGCTAATTCTTTTCGGCTAATGAGAAATAAGTGCTTTTTGCTTGCTGTAATTTTTATGTTTGCAGCAGGATTTGCATTTCCTGTTATAAGATATATAGATATGAAAAATTCAGGATATATAATTAATCTCGATGATGGATTTTTTGCATGTGCATTGTTTATGGTAAGTTGTAAAATTAATTGCCCAAACATGATAAAAAAGAAGTGACTCA
>CAZIHC010000214.1:0-4542 GCA_964538605.1 uncultured Herbinix sp.
TTGGACTTTCTCCTATATTAGCAACAATTTTACCGCCATTGTTTATATTGTTAAAAAATTCATCCATTATTATTCCGTTAGAGTTGAACTCAAATTTCACTTCATATTTTTTTACAGTAAAGGTGACGGCTACACTATGATTATCAGTAATATAATAGAAATTATACGTATACCTTTCTTTACCTACAGCTTCCGGAATTTGAACTCCGTCAACAACAAATTTCTCAATTAAATGTCCCGGATTAGCCGTAGCAGATATGCTTTTGTTCGACCCATATGGAATAGAAAAATCGGAAGGGGAGATTGACCCATACTTATCTGATAGTGTTGTGATCGAAAACGTCTTAAGATAAAGTTTGACATCATAACCAACCATTGGTAAACTATTTAAATATAAAATCTAATTCAGGCATTTACCTAAAGCTTTTTTATCATACCGGTAAATGCCGGTTTCAACTTACAGGGGGATGAACTTTATGGACGGCAGATTTTCTACAATAAACCGAAAAACAAAAGAAACCGATATACTTATGGAATTTAATCTGGACGGAAGCGGCAATTCTCAGATTGAAACCGGAATCGGTTTTTTCAATCATATGCTGGACAGTTTTGTCAGGCACGGCTTATTTGATATGAAGCTTACGGTTAAAGGAGATCTATACGTGGATTCTCATCATACGGTGGAAGATACCGGTATTGTTTTAGGCCAGGCCATAAAGCATGCCTTGGGAGATAAAAAGGGTATCCGCCGTTACGGTTCATTTATTCTTCCCATGGACGAAACCTTGATTTGCTGTGCCATTGATTTGTCCGGCCGTCCTTATCTTTCCTATGATTTGAAATTTACTGCCGAAAAGATCGGGTATCTTGATACCGAACTTATAAAAGAATTTTTCTATGCCGTAACTTATAATGCAGGTATAAATCTGCACCTTAGAATGTTAAGCGGTGAAAATAACCATCATATAGCTGAGGCTGCTTTTAAAGCCTTCGGTAAGGCTTTGGATGAGGCCGTAAGTTTTGATGAAAGAATACAGGATGTCTTATCTACAAAAGGTACTATTTAAAAATTACCCAAATAACTATAAGACGAAAGGTAATGATAAGATGAAGATATTTCCGGCAATCGATATAAAAAACGGTCAGTGTGTAAGATTAAGGCAAGGAAATTTCAATGATGTTTACGTATATTCTGATGTACCATTAAAAGTGGCTAAAGAATGGGAAGCCTGCGGGGCTTCATATATTCATATTGTAGATTTGGACGGGGCTTTAGTCGGTCATTCCGTAAACGATGATGTAATAAAAGAAATAGTTAAAAATGTCAGAATTCCGGTGCAATTGGGCGGCGGTATCCGATCCATAAAGGATATCGAGCAAAAGCTTAACTTGGGCATTGCAAGAGTTATTATAGGGACCAAAGCCGCTACCGATGCCGGCTTTATGAAAGAAGCCATTGATATTTTCGGCTCAGACCGCGTTATCGCGGGAATTGATGCAAAAGACGGAATTGTAGCGGTAGAAGGCTGGGAGAAACTCAGTCATTATAATGCCGTATCCCTGGCTATGGAAATGAAGAAAGCCGGAGTTAAAACTATCATTTATACCGATATTGCAAAAGACGGTATGCTGCAAGGCCCAAATCTCCATTATACAGCGGAAATAGTAGAAAAAACCGGTCTAAATATTATTGCATCCGGGGGAATTTCTTCACTAAAAGACCTGGAAATTTTAAAAGAAATAAATGTTTACGGCGCAATTATAGGCAAGGCGCTTTATGAAAACAAAATAAACTTAAGAAAAGCAATTTCCATGTTTGAATAGTACTGGGAGGTTATTTTAGTATGCCATATAAAAAGATCATCCCCCTTATAAACACTGAGGGTGAAATAAGTGCCAATGTAGTCCGTCTTGCTGATAGATACTGCGACAGCGGTGCCGATGAGCTGTTATTATATAACTTCTCCAAAGATGAAAATTCTAAAGAAGAAATATTAAAATTATCAAAAAATCTTAAGAGAACCGTTGATATACCATACATCATCGGCTTTTTTGCCAAAAACTTTGATGATATTAAAAGGGTTTTATATACCGGGGCTTCAGGTATATTACTTTCAAATTCCCTTCTTAATCAACCGGATTTGATAAAATACGCTTCCGAACGATTCGGAAAAAATAAAATATATCTTGAAGCCAGGCAGGAAGATATATTACAATCTGATGAAATCTTTGAAACTTGCGAAAAACTTGGCATTGGAACGTTAGTTATAGACCACATTGATACTTCCGAGGCATTTGTCAGTAAACTATCCAAATCGCCGGTTTCTGTAATTATCCGAGATGATCTTCAGAAAAACGATATAAGAAATCTTTTTAACATTCCCAATGTTATAGGCATAACTACCGAATTTTACAAAGACAAAGACATATTAAAGGCAAAGCTTGCCCTAAAGGAAGAAAATATCTCTGTAAATATTTTTGAAAGCAAAATACCATTTTCTGAATTTAAAATAAATGAAGCCGGTTTGATACCTGTTATAACTCAGGATTATAAGACCGGTGAAGTTTTAATGCTTGCTTATATGAATGAAGAGGCTTATAATAGGACTATTACGGAAGGACGGATGACATACTACTCAAGAAGCAGAAAAAGTCTTTGGCTTAAAGGAGAAACCTCAGGTAATTATCAGTATGTAAAAGCCTTATACACGGATTGCGATAAGGATACGCTTCTTGCCAAGGTGCGTCAGACCGGCCCGGCCTGCCATACGGGAAATAAAAGCTGTTTTTATACAAGCCTGTTAAACAATGAATATAAAGAATCCGATCCTTACCGCATATTTCAAAGTGTTTATGATGTAATAATGGACAGAAAAAAGAATCCGAAAGAAGGCTCATACACCAACTATTTATTTGAGAAAGGCATTGATAAAATACTGAAAAAATGCGGTGAAGAAACGGCTGAAATAATTATAGCGGCCAAAAATCAAAATGTGGATGAGCTTCGTTACGAAATAGCCGACTTTTTATATCATCTTATGGTGCTTATGGCTGAATGCGGCCTGGATTGGGATGATATAGCATCAGAACTGGCTGACAGAAAATAAGTATCATCTTATTTTTTATCTTGTTAAAAAATTTTCTCTTTTATTTAATAAAATATAGACATATGCTCCTATTTTTATGTAAAATACATTTCAGCATAAGTTTATATTAAAATCATCTGTTAAAACATATTTAAGGCAAGTAAACATATTAAATATCTTAATTACAAAGATTTTATCAAAATTCTTATTAAAATTAATAATTTGAATTATTTAATTTACAGGAGGCAATAAAAGTGCGGACTTACGGTGTAAACGAACTAAGGAAAATGTTTTTGGATTTTTTTGAAAGCAAAGATCACTTGGTTTTAAAGAGTTTTTCCTTAATACCACAAAATGATAAAAGCTTGCTTCTTATTAATGCCGGTATGGCTCCTTTGAAACCGTATTTTACGGGGCAAGAGGAACCTCCGAAAAGAAGGGTGGCAACTTGTCAGAAATGCATCCGGACAGGAGATATCGATAATGTGGGAAAAACAGCCCGTCATGCTACCTTTTTTGAGATGCTCGGCAATTTCTCCTTCGGAGATTATTTCAAGAAAGAAGCCATTTCATGGTCCTGGGAATTCTTAACCGAGGTAATCGGCCTTGACAAAAACAGGCTTTATCCTTCAGTTTATGAGGAAGATGATGAAGCTTTTGAAATATGGAACAAAGTAGTAGGGGTTCCTGCAGACCGCATATACCGAATGGGTAAAGAGGATAACTTCTGGGAAATCGGTTCCGGTCCTTGCGGTCCCTGTTCCGAAATATACTATGACCGCGGTGAAAAATATGGATGCGGAAAGCCCGATTGTCATGTCGGCTGTTCCTGTGACCGTTTTATAGAAGTATGGAATAATGTATTTACTCAGTTCTACGGTGACGGCAACGGCAATTATACCGAACTGGCCCAGAAAAATATAGATACCGGTATGGGCCTTGAAAGACTGGCTGTTGTTGTTCAGGATGTAGATTCAATATTTGATATAGATACATTAAAAGCAATCAGAGACAGGATATGCGAAATAGCTAACGTAACATATAAGAGCGACCCTGTAAAAGACGTATCAATCCGATTGATTACAGATCATATCAGGGCGGTTACATTTATGGCTTGTGACGGCGTTATTCCTTCCAACGAAGGAAGAGGTTATGTCTTTAGAAGACTTCTTCGCCGTGCCGCAAGACACGGCCGTCTGCTCGGCATCAATGACCTGTTTTTGGCCGAACTGTCAAAAACAGTTATAGAGGTTTCAAAAGACGGTTATCCCGAGCTTGAAGAGAAGAAGGATTATATACTTAAGCTTCTTACACTTGAAGAAGATAAATTCAACAAAACCATTGATCAGGGCCTTAATATCCTACAGGATATGATGAAGGCTTTAGAAGAAAAGAAACTGGATACCCTTTCCGGTGAGGATGTATTTAAACTTTATGACACTTACGGATTTCCTTT
>CAZIHC010000215.1:0-4516 GCA_964538605.1 uncultured Herbinix sp.
TTTTGCAATAAATAGTTAAAGCCTCTTATAGCGACCTTGGCTATTTTGGAATTCAGATTTGCATGGAACGATTATCTTATGCCTATGGTATTTACCTTGTCAAATCCTAAGCGGATGCCTCTGGTTGTAGGTATTATGAATCTAAAAGGTACTGGAGCTGCGGCTACTTCATGGAATTTGATGCTTGCGGGTACTTCTATAGCCATTATCCCGATGATTGTAGTTTATGTTATATTTAACCGCTATTTTATTAAAGGACTTACGGCCGGAGCGGTAAAAGGCTGATTTTTGAAAATATAAAAATTACAGATAAGTAAAATTAAATTTGAAAGGATGATGTCATATGACAAATGAAGAATTAATTAAAGAACTTAGAAAGTACAGATGTGCAGACTTATCCGATGCTATGGATGCTTTGGGACTTGTGGATGTTGGGACTATGGATGAAAGAATGAGGCCTTTACGCCCTGGTATTGAGTTTAAAGGATTTGCCCATACCGTTAAATTATATCCGAAACAGGGCAAGGTCAAAGAATGCAAAACCGTTGAAGAATGGAAAGAAGAGCTTTCAAGAGAATGTAATAATATTTATAGCTTTGTGGATACCATTACAGAAGAAAATTCCAAAGACATGGTTGTTGTTATAGATATGGACGGTATACGCGGCGGACTTTGGGGCTCGGAGATTGCCATGAACATGATGCGCCGCGGTATTGAAGGGGTTGTTATTGACGGCGGTTGCAGGGATTCTTATGAGACCAATCTGGAGAATGCTCCTGTATTCTGCACCAGAAGAACCTTTACCCACTCGTATGGCCGTGTGCAGGGCGGAACCGTCGGAGAAGTTATAAACTGCGCAGGAGTAACCGTAAAACCCGGTGACGTTATATGTGCCGACGATGACGGAGTATTGGTAATCCCCAGGGAAGTAGCGGAAGATGTAATTAAATTTGCTAAATTGCAGCTTGAAGAAGATATAAAAACCAGAAGCGATCATTACAAAGCCCTGGGCTTTGAACCGGATGAAACCTTGGAGAGATTAAGCAAATGATTAAGATAATTCCAAACATAGAGATTACCGAACCGGTTAGGTGGGCTATAGATAAGATTAAGTCGGAACTTAAGGAGAAGGATATTTACTGTGAATTTACCATAAAACTTATTAATGACGCCGGTATAGAATCTCAAGGGTATGAAAGAACTATAGATAACGGCATGGTGGTTATTAAAGCCGGTGACGATGCGGGTTTTATGTATGGTATACTTGACCTTAGCCGGGATATTGTACATAAAAAAGGTCTTAGGTCTTTACAGGATCTTAAGGTTACGCCCTATATTAAAAATCGGGGTATAAAATTTAACATACCGCTTGATGCAAGGACACCAAGTTATTCCGATGCATCTGATTCTGCTTTTTATAACATAGAGAATATGTGGGATTTCGGTTTTTGGACCGAATTTTTGGACAGAATGGCCATGGACAGATATAATGTTCTGTCTTTATGGTCATTATCCCCGTTTCCTTCCCTTGTAAGGACAAAAAAATATCCCAAGGTGGCGCTTGACGACGTCAAAGTATCCTTAAGGCCTATAAAAACGGATCTTGCGGGGCTTCGCATGTATGATGACGATATGGAAGAAAGCTTAGTTACTGTAAAGAAAATGTCCATTGAAGAAAAAATAGAATTCTGGAAATCCGTTATGGAATATGCCCATAACCGTTGTATTAAGATATTTTTATTTACATGGAATCTTTTCGTATACGGAACCGAAAACAACCCATACGGAATTACCTGTGATATGGACAATCCGGTAACAAAAGATTATATATACCATTCCGTTTACGATCTTATGGATACATATCCCTTGCTTTCCGGCATCGGTGTAACCGCCGGAGAAAATATGAAAAGGGATGAAAGGGATATAAAATTCCTTGCGGATACATACGGCAAAGCGGTCAGGGATTATGTAACCGATCATCCGGACAGAGAGTTCAGATTCATTCACAGACTGCATTATGCGGGGTATGAACATATAGTATCGGAGTTTAAGGACTTTCCGTGCCATTTTGAAATCAGTTTTAAATATTCTCAGGCCCATATGTATTCCAGCACTCGGCCGGCTTTTATCGATGATTTTTTAAAAATCAGAAAGAATAATCATAAGCTCTGGCTGACAGTCAGAAACGATGACTTTTATATGTACCGATGGGGCAATCCAGAATTTGCCAGAGAGTACCTTAAAAACATGCCTGTTGATATAATGACGGGATTTTATATGGGGGCGGACGGATTTACCTGGGGAAGGGATTATTTGGACTTAAGAGATACATCCCATCCTTTGTTTATAGCCAAGATGTGGTATATGTTTGGCATCTGGGGCCTTCTTTCATACCGTATTGACCTTCCGGACGGGTATTTTGAGGATGAATTAAGCAGTCACTTTAATATCGGTAATATCGAAGCCACAGATTTGTACGGGATATGGAAGGAAGCATCGGAAATTGTGCCTGAATTAAACAGGGTCCATTGGCATGATTTTGATTTTCAGTGGTATCCGGAAGGATCATGTATGTATGATTTTGAAAAGGATAAACTTATCTTTGCGGATATCAATGAGTTTATAAATTGTCCCGTAATGCCCGGAGAAAATATACACAGTGTGTCAGAGTACTGCCGTTTAATTGATGAAGGCAAACCGATTGAAAAAACATCCCCCCTTTCTGTCGCTGACAATATTTATAAACATGCCGAAAATGCAATTAATGGAGTCCGAAAATTAAGGGCAGGAATAGAAGACAACAATGAACTTTTATATACACTTGATGATATAGAAGCTCTGGGCTATTTGGGACATTATTATTCTGCCAAGTTAAAAGCTGCGGTTTATCTGTGTCTATACAGGCATAATAATATTCAAAAATACAGATTGGATGCAAAAGAAATGCTTGAAAGAGCTGCAGAGTACTGGCTTAAATATTCTGCCACATCAAAATCAATGTATAAATCCCAGCTTCTTGGAAGGTTGCTTAGTTATGTGGACTTGCAACGGTTTGACAAACTGGTGCTGCTTGATGTTCTTCATGCCGAAGAAGAATAATTACCCTTTATTCTTTAGCGATATGTTATTACGTAATTCTACAATCCTTTTCAGCTTTTATGTATTTATGGATTATCTGATTAAGCATACAAGGCGTAAATTTTAGCTTTGTTACGGCATATATTCAGCATTAGCTTTTATTTCTGTTGCAGCAGGTATACCATGGTAGTATTATATAATTATTACGACGAATAATGTCGAATATGAAAGGAGCTTCAGATATATGAAAGAAAGTATACATAAATATTTTAAGGTAGGGACTATTCTTTGGATGAGCTATCCGCCTGCACGGTATGATTATATAGATTCCTTAAAAAGGGTTCTTAAAGACGATTATTTTGATGCTATAGAAATTACTCAGATTAAAGATGACGAACTCCGTAAACAGACTAAAGATCTGCTTGAACAGGCCCATATTAAGGTATGTTACGGAGCTCAGCCGCGTTTATTATCTACCGGACTTAATCCCAATGATACAGACGAAGAAGGACGTAAGAAAGCTGAAGCTACTTTATTGGAGGCTGTTGATGAGGCTTTTTATCTTGGGGCTAAAGGGATTGCATTTCTTGCCGGCAAATGGAAGGAAGAAACCAAGGACGAGGCTTATAAGCAGCTATTAAAGACTACCGTTAATGTATGCAAATATGCCGCAACGAAGGGTATGATGGTTGAACTTGAGGTTTTTGACTATGATATGGATAAGGCTGCTTTAATCGGCCCTGCTCCTTATGCGGCGGAATTTGCGGCAGACGTAAGAAAAAGCTGCAGCAATTTTGGCTTATTGGTAGATTTGTCACATATACCCACCACATATGAAACCATCAGTGATGTTATAAGGACATTAAGGCCTTATATTACCCATTTGCATATAGGCAATGCCGTAGTTACGCCCGGTTGTGACGCATACGGTGACCTTCACCCCAGATTCGGTTACCCCAATTCAGCCAACGATACTCCGGAGCTTTTGGAGTTCTTTAAGGTTCTTAGACAGGAAGGATTTTTCAGGCCTGAAAATCCGTATGTACTTTCATTGGAGGTAACACCAAGACCCGGTGAAGACGCAGATATTATCCTTGCGAATACAAAGAGGGTAATTAACCGGGCATGGGCATTGTTGGATGACTAATTTTTGATGAGAGGAAAAATCAGAGGCAAAATAAATTATACATAGAATTACCGGATGGTTAACCGGCTGATATTGCGCAGTAAAGGCAGAAGGGAATGAATGATTATGAAAATGGTTGTCCTTGACGGATATACATTAAATCCCGGCGACCTTAGCTGGGAAGAGCTTGAAAAGCTGGGGGACTTAACGGTTTACGACAGGACTCCCAAGAATCTTGTTGTAGAAAGAATGAAAGATGCTGAAATTGTGTTTACCAATAAAACAGTAATTACGGACGAAATCCTGTCAAAG
>CAZIHC010000216.1:0-4494 GCA_964538605.1 uncultured Herbinix sp.
ACACTTACGGATTTCCTTTGGACCTTACAAAGGAGATTCTGGCAGAAAAGGGTTATAAGGTTGACGAAGAAGGTTTCGTAAAAGCAATGGAGGTTCAGAGAGAAACCGCCAGAAGTGCAAGAGAAGCAACCAATTACATGGGAACAGACGAAACCATATACCAACACCTTGACAACAGCATCACATCCGAATTTGTCGGATACGATACATTGGTTCATACATCCAAAATTACGGCTCTTACTACCGAAAATGAAATCGTAAATGACCTTGTTGCAGGCCAGAAGGGTACAATCTTTGTGAAAGAAACACCTTTTTATGCAACAAGCGGCGGACAGGTTGCCGATACCGGTTTAATTACAACTGAAACATCCGAGTTTGTGGTGGAAGATACAATTAAACTTCAAGGCGGCAAAATCGGCCATGTGGGTACTGTAACAAAAGGTATATTCAAACTGAACGATACCGTTACCCTTAAAGTAAATTCGGACCTTAGGGCTGACACCGCCAAAAACCACTCGGCTACCCACCTGCTTCATAAGGCCCTTCGCATGGTACTGGGTACCCATGTTCAACAGGCCGGCTCTCTGGTTTCAAGCGACAGGTTAAGATTTGACTTTACTCATTTTTCAGCCTTGACAGAAGAAGAAATAAGCAAGGTTGAAAATATAGTAAATGAGCAAATTTCAAATAATCTTCCCGTATCAACACGAGTAATGAGCCTTGACGATGCCAAAAAAGAAGGGGCAATGGCCCTGTTCGGAGAAAAGTATTCCGAAAAAGTCAGGGTTGTATCCATGGGTGATTTCAGCAAGGAATTATGCGGCGGAACCCATGTATCAAATACGGGCTCTATAACAATATTTAAGATAATATCCGAAACAGGAATTGCTGCCGGTGTAAGACGTATAGAAGCCCTGACCGGAAACGGTGTTATTAGGTATTATAAAGATCTGGAAATGAAACTTTATGAGGCGGCAAAGACCGCAAAAACAGAACCTGCCCAGCTTACAGGCAGAATAGAATCTTTGCTTGAAGAAATCAAAGCTTTAAAATCTGAGAATGAAAAGCTGAAATCTAAACTTGCAAGCAGCTCTATTGGAGATATCATGAATCAGGTTCAGGATGTAAAGGGAGTAAAACTGCTTGCTGCCGATGTTCCCGAGCTTGATATGAACGGCCTTAGAAATCTCGGCGACAAACTCAGAGACAAACTGGGTGACGGTGTAATTGTCCTTGCTTCATCCACCGCTCCTGACAAGGTAAGCCTGGTAGTTATGGTAAGCGACGGAGCTATAAGTAAAGGTGCCCACGCCGGTAATCTCATTAAGGAACTTGCCGTTTTAGTCGGCGGTGGCGGCGGCGGAAGACCTAACATGGCTCAGGCCGGAGGAAAGAATGCCGCAGGTATTAAGGACGTAATCGCCAAAGCCGGCGAAGTATTAAGCAGGCAATTAGGGTAGAAACGGGAAAATCAATTAACAATATTGAATAAAATTAAAATATTAAAAATAAAGTTGTCTAAGGGAGAGACTTCGTAAAGAAGTTCTCTCCCTTTGGCTTTGTATTCTATCTTTTATTTGCCAATCCCCAAATTGCTACTGTTAAATCGGCAACCGCACCATCTTTTAAATTTATCTCACTAAATTTTGACTTATTATACACGGTCATGTATTGTTTGTAACCAACCTTAAGTAATTATGGTGTCGCCAACAGGCAACACCGTCAGTTCTTATAAAGTCCAAATATTTTAAGCAACTTCTGCCAGAAAGTAAGTTTTACAGGCTCCGTAATTTCTGCGGCAGAAATGGTTGATATCTTTATCGGATCGGTCCTTAATACAAACTGTAAAGAAATGATCTTCGTATTCTTTTCCGATACAAAGGATTTTACTTGCTTTTCACTGCCGAACATGTCTTTTAACAGGTTATCGATTTCCTGTTTTAATTTATCGTCCATGCCGGAAGTCTTGCTTTTAAATTCACCTGTCCCTTTTTTGAAATTATTCATTCCTTCATAAAGGTATTTTATACCTGAGTTAATTTTTTCAGCACCGTCATATAAAGCTTTGGCTGCCGATGTGATTTCAGAGGCTGATTCTTTTAATATTTTAAAACCTTTCGAAAGTTCACCGGCCCCTTTACTAAGCTGCGTAACCGCCCCGGTATATTCCTTTAATCCGTTTATAAACTGCGTCACACCGTCCAATTGCATTTTAATCATGTAAAGATCGGGTATACCGGACAAAACGGAATCGTAATTTTCGGGAGTAAGAAGAGGAAGGTTAAGTCCCATGCCTGAAAGTTGGGCATTAACCGCATCAAAGGCTGCCTTCTGTAAAGAATAAGCCCCGTTCATAATATTTTCATTTTCTTTGGCCAGTTCAGATAAACCCATGCTTAAGGATACAGCGCCTTCAGAAATTTTATCGGCACCGGCCGGTACGTTACTTATTCCTTCATTAAATGCTTTAACACCGTTTTTATATTCACCGATACCGTCCGCCAGTTCTTTAATTCCGTTAAGAAGTTTTCCTGCTCCGTCATCCAGTTTTTCGATTCCGTTTATCAGTTCTGAAAACCGTTTTAAATATCCGTCGGTGTCAAAATCCAAATCAAAATTAAGTCTGACAGCATTAATTGTTATTGATTCCATCTCAAAATTTTTCACATCGGCTGTTACAACCCCTTCAAAAGACTTTCCCGGAAGTGCGGTAAAGCTAATTTGCTTTTTCCCACCGGCTTCGGCAACGGTGGCATTGTCTGCTTTAATGTCGGTACATAAGCTGCTGTCTAAAACTAAAGATATCTGCAGGCCGTAACTTTCAAAAAATATGCTGTCCGCATCCGGATTTTGATTAACCGATATACTGATTTTTAACCAGCCGTTTTTTCCGGCAAGTTCACCGCCTGATATTTCCGAACCGTCTAAATAATATCTGATATCTATATTCCATGGAAGCTCCTTTGATGCAAGATAACCCTGATAGTAGAATTTATCGGCATCCGTGTTTACGGTAATCATATCGCCCGAAACCGATATCGGTTTAGTATCGGTCAAGTTTTTTACTTTTTCATAATTTCCGAAATCGGTGATTGAGCCGCCCTCAAAAATGTTGACAACATATAAATTCCTGACGCTTCCGTCATGGGCCAAAAGGCCGTAAATTACTTCTTCCTTGGGAGTAGGAGAAGCCGCATATGACTTAACAGATGACGTAAGTACCAGTATGCATATCATCATAAGTGATAATATTTTTTTCATAATATCACTCCTTTAAATATAAAGCTTTAATTGCTGTTATAACGAAAATATGTATAACGTATGTTTAATCTTCATATCTTTTTTGATAATAGATTCATAATCAATAATTTTTAAATAACGACAAAAGCCGCCTAATCCATAAATTAATTTATAGATTGATCTTTAAAATTCAGGGTGGTTCTTTGAATGACTTTGTCAAAAAGATCAAGCAATGCAGGTAATACAAATGCTACCATTATAAGAGACAGGACTGTTCCCCTTCCGAGAAGTATCCCCAGCTCACTTATAATGGGGTTATTCGAAGTCAGGGCAAGTGCAAAGCCTGCAAATGACAAAATTACAGCCGAAGTAATTACCGCAACCAGATTATTGCTTATGGTTTCTCTCATAACATCCTTGCGTGATAAGGTTTTTCTGTTGTTAAGATATGAGTTGGTAAACAATATTGCATAATCCACCGTAGCCCCCAATTGAACCATACTTACTATCAGGTATCCTATAAAGTTTATTGATTTATCCGTAAAATAGGGTATTGATAGGTTAATCCAAATAGCAGTTTCAATGCAAAATACCAGTAATAAAGGCAAGCTTACCGAACGGAAAGTTATCATAATTACAGTAAAAATTCCGGCTATGGCAATTAAGTTAATTAAAAGATTATCTTTAGAAACAATATTCTTCATATCGTACAAAGTGGCGCTGGTTCCTGCCAGATAAAAGGTATCACAGTATTTCCCTGCAATATCACCTACCGCCCGGAGCGTATCAAAAGCCGCCTTATCTTCATCCCCGGTATCCGTATAAAGGATAATCTGTGAATAATTTTCGGAGTAAAATTTATCGTATACTTCTTTTGGTACAAATTCAGAAGGGATTTGTAAACCAACGGAAGTTTCATAAGACATAATGTCTGTAATATGTTCCAATGAAGAAAGTTCTCTGCAAAGCTCACCTTCATAACCGGCATCTTTTTTCGGAACCAGTAAAACAAGGATATTTTCCCTGCCGAACTTTTCCTCAATATTTTTACTGTCTTTTCCTACCCTGGTTGCTTCAGTAGCATTGCTCATGCCGTATAAAAATTCTGTATTATTCTGGGCCAAAAATGCCGGAACAGCCAAAAGCAGTGCAATTACCAATAAAGGTATTCTTACTTTCATTATAATTTTTCCTGAAGTTTTAAAATCAGGAATCAGTTTGCGGTGTTTGAATTTGTCAATAATTTTATATAAA
>CAZIHC010000217.1:0-3030 GCA_964538605.1 uncultured Herbinix sp.
CGGACGGTATGCTTTCCTTTTGTCAAAGGTATCTTACAGGGAACTCCGTTTTCATCAGCCAGAGTAACAAGCTTCCAGCCTGTATTGTATCTGAATTCGAGCTGTGACGCTTCTTTAAAAGGAATATGCCCGTCAATCATTACGGATCTGATTGATATTCTTCCGCGGTTGTAATTTTGCTTGGCTTTAAACGATATATTATAAAAACCGTCTTCCGGCACTTCTATCTCCCATTCAATCCATTGGCCCGATAATCTCCATTGTTCTCCTCCGATGCTGTTTAACTTAATCTTTGACGCACTGTAAGGTTCCGTATTCGAAGATGCACGGTCAAAAATTGCATACAAAGTCGGAGAAGAACGATACTCGGCGTCTTCCCCTTGTTTTTTGTAAAAGAAATCGGGATCTGAATATGAATATTTTCCGGAATCAAAAGAAGCGATATATTCGCTGTAAGGAACCAGTTCTTCCTTCTGTCCGATTACAAGATTGCTTATGGCTGCGGGTTCACTTAATGCTTCCAGTCTGATTATATTTTTGCCCTCATTAAAGTAAAAACTGTAGGGCTCGATATGATACCCCATATAATCTTTAAGATATGTACTCTCCCATCTGGGAGCTTCCTTTTGCGTAGGGCGAATTTCGTTACCCCTGTTATCCTTTTTCACTTCCCCTGCATCGGTCCAAATACGGGAAAAAGTCAATGTATCGGCACCGGAAAAAGGCATTTCACCGTTAATGTATAAAGCTCTTTCAATATCTATGCCTCTGCCTTCCAGGGGATAATATTCCAAATATATATTGTAGAGTCCGGCTTCCGGAATATCCACTTCCCATTCCACAAAACCGTCCTCATATGTAACTAAAACATCTTCTTTCCCCAGATATTCGTCATATGCCTCAACCTTTTCCCCTGAAGAAAAGTTCTTAATATCAACTTTAATTTCATAGTCAGGCTTTCTTGCGTCTTTATATTTCTCAAGATAAGCCGAATAAATATCTTTTCTTCCTGTAATTTCTTCTGTGTCAATCGGTTTTTCTGCGACTTCGTTCTGTTTGGAAGCTTCATAACGGGCATTCATAATCTTGACGTAAACAGCATAACCCACTATTGCCAATACAATAATAAGAATGAAGTAGAAACTTTTTTTCTTGAATAATGATACCACTGACATATCCGGTTCCTTCCTTCTTTGTATATATTGTATATTTTTATGAAGTGTTTACCAATAATTTTTATATTTATTAATAGTCTATCCCATTATTTTCTTTTTGACTTATCATATTTTGCTATTTTTCTATCATCTATTGCTAATATTAAGGTAATAATAACTAAAAATTACCTCCCATGAGAATAAGTTTATTATATATTTACAAAATTACCTAAGTGTATTAAAATTAAATTATTGACAATATAAATAACTCCACACGGGATTTGACAGAATGCATTTGTAATTTCTCAAGTAAAAAAAATCGTAATAATTAATATCAAAAAAATAGCAATATTTAATTATTTAAATATTGTTATTAACTTTATATGTTATGAGGTTTTTTACTATATAAATTGCTATTATGCATTTGCAGGCTTCAGATTAAGAGCCATCTGCTTATCCTATTCTACACATATGCCTATGGCTTATACCGGCTATCGGTTAATTTTGGGGTAAAGGCATAAAGTCGTGAGGTGAGGGGTTATAATGAGGATTTTGGACGGTGTTTATGAAAAAATAGATTACAAAGACAATTCATCAATTCTTTTGCATATCAATAGAGAGACGGATAATTATCCGCCACACTGGCATACTGCCGTAGAAGTTATAATGCCTATTGTCAATATCTATACAATTATAATAGGAAAAACCACTTATAATTTAAATGAAGGCGATATTTTGGTTATACCGCCGGGAGAGCTTCATGAACTGATTGCTCCTAAGGAAGGCCTTCGTCGCATACTATTATTTGACTATTCTTTAATTAGCAGTCTTAAAGGTATCACAAATATTTTTACAGTTCTCAACCAGCCCAGACTAATCACATCAAGAAATGCCCCGGATACCCATAAAGAACTTACAAAGATATATGACGAAATAACCGATGAATACAACAGCAGCAATGCTCTTCGTGAAGCGGCTATCTATTCATTGATTATCAAGATGTTTGTTATATTGGGCCGTAAATATATGAATACTGAACATATCTTTCCGGACGTAAAACTTAATAAGCAAAAAGAATATATTGAGAAATTTAATTTAATATTTGACTATATTAATGAGAATTTTATGGATGATATCTCTCTGGATGTTATAGCAGACGTTGCAGGCTTCAGTAAATTCCATTTTTCCAGACTTTTCAAACAGTTTACCGATATGTCCTTTTATGATTATTTAAACCAAAGACGGGTAAAAGAAGCCGAAAAGCTTTTGCTTAATCCCAACCTGTCCATAACCGAAGTTGCCATGAGTTCAGGATTTTCAAGTATTTCAACCTTCAACCGGGTATTTAAGCAATTTAAAGAATGTACTCCAACGGAATTTAAGAATCTTTATCAGCGTCGTAACAGGGTTAAGCAAAGTATACATATGTTAAATTCCAATTAGCACTTAAACCTCTGACTAATTATTAGTGCCCCATAACCGGACTTTTATGTCCGGTTATGAGGCACTAAATAAATCAGTTATTTTGAAAATCCGAATTATATCAAAGACCCTAAAGTCCTGATTTTTAATCTGTATTTTTGTAGTAAATCCAGTCAAAGTCCGCATGGTTACTGCTTTCCGTTTTGTTGGATGAACAGTATACCCCCAGGGTGTTTCCTACAAAACCCCCTGCCACATCGGTACTTAATATCCTTGCATCCACCCCGTCCATCAAGACATGATATTCTTCATTGTCAAAGCTGAAAGAGAAGGTTAAGTCCTGAAGTCTGGCTTCGATTCGGAGAATAATGTATCCCTCATTACGGCTGCTTTGAACATTTGCTTCGGCTAAGACCTCTTCTTTACCTTCTTTACACCTAATCAGGCAAAGAGT
>CAZIHC010000217.1:3130-4465 GCA_964538605.1 uncultured Herbinix sp.
AAAATCTTCTTTTTCAGGAAGAGGCTCTACCGGTGTTAAGGGCAGATTCGGAACCTTTACGGTAGATTCTACCAGTCCAATACCTCTGTTTACAAGGGGCCAGCCGTTCTCCCACTCAACAGGCACCAGGAAGGTTTCTCTTCCGAGATTTCTGTAATAACCTCCGTAAGGGCGGGAACCAAGTAAAACCATATACCATTCCCCGTTCTGGGTTTCCACCAGATCTCCATGCCCCACATTGACTATAGGATAATCCAGCCCCAAATGCCTGTGGGTAAGTATAGGATTACAATTATAACCCACATAAGGACCTGTGATCCGATCCGAGGAAGCCACGGTAACTGCATGGGCATGGCCTGTTCCACCTTCCGCAATAAGAAGATAATACCTGCCGTCTTTTTTATAAAGATGCGGTCCTTCAGGCCACTCCACATCTTTCAAGGCCCCGTGCCATATGGCATAAGATTCGCCTATTAACTTCATATTTTTTATATCAAGTTCCTGCAGCCAAATTTCGTTGTCTCCGTAATATTTGCCCCCTTCTCTGCGTTCTTTGGTACCGATATAGTAGCACCGCCCGTCATCGTCAAAAAAGAGTGAAGGATCTATTCCTTGCGCTCCTTCAATAAAATACGGGTCTGACCAGGGGCCGGCCGGGTCTTTTGCCGTTACGATAAAATTGCCTCCTCCGGATACGTTGGTTGTAATCATATAGAATGTCCCGTCATGATAGCGTATGGTAGGGGCATATATACCCTGTGAAAGCCGTACACCGGATAATTCAATCTGTTCTCTTCTGTCCAGAATGTTTCCTATCTGTTTCCAGTTTACCAGATCTTTGCTGTGGAAAATCGGAACTCCCGGAAAATAGGCAAAAGTGGATGTAACCAAATAATAATCGCTGCCCACCCTGCATATGGACGGATCAGGATAAAATCCAGGAAGTATAGGATTTTTTACCCTTTTTTCCATTGTTTATTTCCTCCGTTTCCTATATCAAAACCATCCCTGCACCGTCAGTTTTATTCAAGACATACGGTTACTGCAGGGCTGTTTTTTGCAATCTTAAACCGTCCGTCAAGTCCCTCGGATTTTGCTTCGTAATCACCCAAAAATCCTGTAACTTCAGCAAAACCGTTATCGTCGGTCATAACCGTGACATTTGTCCACCATTCTTTTTTAATTAAATTATATAAAGCGTCATAAGAAGGTTTGCAGGAATTATCTGCTCTAAGGAATCCGGCCGGAGCCTTAAGCCATTTACCGTCCACAATACACCAGGTAGTAATGGCTTCTACAGAAGGATCGGCAAACAAGGTCCTGTATAGCTCTACT
>CAZIHC010000218.1:0-4453 GCA_964538605.1 uncultured Herbinix sp.
ACGGTAAATATATTTCCGTTTCCCAAAAGGTTAAATAAAAAGCAGAAACGTAAAGTGGCAGGCAAATTCATTCCGGCAGACTGAATTTGCGTGATTTGGATATAGGAGGTGTATACGATGTTAAGAATGAACCTTCAATTTTTTGCTCATAAAAAGGGTGTAGGTTCCACAAAGAACGGCAGAGATTCCCATTCTAAGAGACTCGGTGCAAAAAGAGCCGACGGTCAGTTTGTTCTTGCCGGAAATATTATTTACAGACAGCGCGGAACAAAAATTCATCCTGGAACTAATGTAGGACGTGGAAAAGACGATACATTATATGCATTAGTAGACGGTATACTTCGTTTCGAAAGAAAAGGCAGGGACAAGAAACAAGCTAGCGTTTACCCTGTTGAGACTGTTGAGACCATATAAACAGATACATGTGACGATAACCCCAAATTCTTTTATGAGCCTGAATTTGGGGTTATTTTATTCCATAAATAAATTTGCCTTTATTATCCATTGAAATAAAAGTAAGATTTATTAATTTATGCAAGGTTATTTTGCATTTATTGCTAAATTCCTTTCATATCACCGTATATAAGGCAAAAACGGTTTATCAAAATACATATTTAGCTTAAAGGTTGTTTTTACTATTAAATACCTTTATAATATACACGAATGAGCATTTGAACTTTTGGAATAATATGTTTGTGAAATCATATATGTGGGATGCCTTTCTTACGGTTTTGACAGACATTAAATATATACCGGAAATACCATGAGAAATCAGATGACTAATCCGGATTAATCTCAGAAATAATTTTGACAGCTTATTGTAATTCATGGTATTTTGTGAGTATTCTTATTAAATTAAGTTTTATGGAAACCTGTACATAATTTATTTGTATAGATTCCGAGTTTTAAAATCGGAATTTAAATATTATTTATAGATGAATAAAAGTATGCTTATTCATTATATTAAAAGTACACAGGATAAATATACGGATTGAAAATAAAAGAATTTCGGTCCGTTTTTATAGAAATGGAGGAAGCTATGTTTGTCGACAGAGTCGAAATTTACATTAAATCAGGTAAAGGCGGAGACGGGGCTGTAAGTTTCCGCAGGGAAAAGTATATTCCGGCAGGCGGACCTGACGGCGGGGACGGCGGAAAAGGCGGAGACATAATATTTGAGGTGGACGAAGGTTTAAATACCCTTAGTGATTATCGGTATAAAAGAAAGTTTGTTGCCGAAGACGGTGAGAACGGCAAAAAGCAAAAATGCACCGGAAAAAACGGGGAAGATCTGGTCCTTAAAGTTCCGCCCGGAACCGTTATTATAGAAAAAAACACGGGAAAAGTCGTGGCAGATATGTCCGGTGATAATCGCAGGGAAATAATTTTAAAAGGCGGACGGGGCGGAAAAGGCAACTATCATTATGCCACTTCAACCATGCAAGTGCCCAGATACGCTCAACCGGGACAACCCGGGTTGGAAATGACGGTAATTTTGGAACTTAAGGTTATTGCAGATGTGGGTCTTGTGGGCTTTCCCAATGTGGGCAAGTCGACACTGCTTTCCAGAGTAACCAATGCAAAACCTAAGATTGGCAATTATCATTTCACCACTATCAGTCCAAATCTGGGAGTAGTAGACCTGGAAGAAGGAGGCGGATTTGTTATTGCCGACATTCCGGGCCTTATCGAAGGGGCTTCCGAAGGTCTTGGTTTAGGACATGAATTTTTACGGCATATAGAAAGAACCAAAGCTATAATCCATATCGTGGATGCGGCATCTACGGAAGGAAGAGACCCGATAGAGGATATCCGAAAGATTAACGAGGAACTTAGAGCATACAATCCAAAACTTGCCGACCTTCCTCAGGTTATCGCAGCCAACAAGATTGACGTATTGCAAAAAGAAGAAGAGGAACAGGTTATTAAAAGAATAAAAGATACTTTTGAAACGGAAGGTTACAAAGTTTTTCCCATATCTGCCGTAAGCGGCAAAGGCATCAAAGAACTGTTATATTATGTAAAAGGTATGCTCGATAAAATGGACAGAACCCCGGTTGTATTTGAAAAAGAATTTAAACCGGATGAATTGAGAGTGGCTACCGAACCCTTTGAGGTCCGGAAAGAAGATGATCATCTTTATGTCGTTGAAGGTCCAAGAATCGAGAGAATGCTCGGATATACCAATTTGAATACGGAAAAAGGCTTTATATTCTTCCAGAACTTCTTAAGGGATAACGGAATTTTGGAAAAATTAGAGGAATTAGGAATACAGGAAGGCGATACGGTTAGGATGTATGGCCTGGAATTTGATTATTACAAATAGTAGATTTAAGAAGGGAGAACATTAATGACAACAAAGCAAAGGGCTTATTTGAAAGGACTGGCTATGAACATAGATCCGATTTATCAAATCGGAAAATCTGCAATTACTCCGGAACTGACTCAGGGAATTGCTGAAGCATTGGAAGCCAGGGAATTGATAAAAATAAATGTTTTAAAAAATTGTACTGAAGATATCAATGGACTTGCAAGGACTCTGGCGGAAAGAACCCGTTCCGAAGTGGTGCAGGTTATTGGCAGAAAAATAGTATTGTATAAAGAGTCTAAAGACAAAAAGAAAATATTCCTTCCCGGTGAAGAAAAAGATAAAGATAAAGACAAAGACAAGGCATAAACAGGTTTTATCGGAATTTCCGGTATAATGCGATAATTTTAACACAGTATAAGCTCTAATATGCATTGCGAAAGGAAGTTATTTTATGAAAAAGGTCGGTATTATGGGCGGGACCTTTAATCCAATCCATAACGGTCATTTGTTTCTGGCTGAACATGCATATGATCAGGCTGATTTGGATTTTGTACTGTTTATGCCTACCTTGAATCCGCCCCATAAGGCAGATATAGACGTGTTAAGCATCGAACACAGGTTAAATATGGTAAAACTGGCGATTAAAGACAACCCCAATTTTGTCTTGTCAGAGCTGGAGCTTAACAGGCCCGGGCTTACCTATACGTCTGATACTTTGAAAATACTTAAAGAAAAAGAGCCCGATACTGAGTATTATTTTATTGTCGGGGCAGATTCACTGATGATGATGACACAATGGAAAGACCCGCAAATGGTATTTAAATTAAGCACTGTTGTTGCAGGCGGAAGAGAAAATTATTCGATGGAGCAGTTAAGGCAACAGGCGGATTACTTGGAGAAAACTTATAACGGAAAAATAATTCTGCTTGATATGCCATATATTGAAATATCTTCGGAAATTATCCGTGAAAGAGTAGCCGAAAATAAATCAATTCGTTACTATGTACCGGATGAGGTTTTAGATTATATCAAACGGCATAATCTGTATACATAAAAAGATTATGTCTATTTAATCCGGATTACTTAATTTATAAAACTTTTCGGTGAAACTTTATATTCGATAGGACTGCGGCTAATGCTTTATTGATGAAAGCAAATCCGATTTTCTTTACATCTTTATATAATTATGCTACAATACTATGCGTTTAAAACCGGATAAGACATTTGGGTTTAAAATATTAAATCAATATTATAAGAAAAAGGTATTTATATGGAGCTGGAATATATAAGAAAAGGCCTTGAAAAAACTTTATCAGAAAAAAGATACAGACACGTTCTTGGCGTGGAGGAGGTCTGTGATGACCTTGCTGTAATTTACGGTTGTGATACTTTAAAAGCAAGAACCGCAGGCCTTCTTCATGATTGTGCCAGGCATTTGTCGGATGAAGAATTAATCAGCGAATGCAGGAAATTTAATTTGCATATAACTGAAGCCGAAATGAAGGCACCATATCTTCTTCATGCCAAAGTAGGTGCGGCTTATGCAAAAGAGTTTTATAAAGTTACAGACGAAAATATTCTTAACGCCATAATCAGTCACGCCACAGGCAAGCCCGGCATGTCAAAACTGGAGAAGATTGTATATGTTGCCGATTTTATTGAGCCATACAGAAAGCCAATTCCGCATTTGGACAAGGCAAGAAAAATAGCCTATAATGATGATTTGGATAAGGCTGTTATGTTTATATCCGGCAGGATATTGGAATACCTAAAGTCAATAAACACATTTATAGATCCTTTGACTCAGGAGACATATAATTATTATGTATACCTTCGTCAAAGCGATGAAGTTTAAATTATTATAATAAGTATATTTACTTGCTATTTTAATTTAATCCGTCCTGTATCAATATAAATATTTAAAGTTTCTATAAAAAATCTGATGAGAATAATTAAAATTTAAATACTAAAAGAAATATTACAAAGGTAAATAAAAGACAGCCGAATTTCTATTATATAACATTTTACAAAGATAATCAGAAGAATATTAAATATTGTACGAAAAAAAGGTAATTATGCACAGTGATAATACAAAGTGATAATACAAAGTGATAATACAAAGTGATAATACAAAGGAAGTTA
>CAZIHC010000219.1:0-4443 GCA_964538605.1 uncultured Herbinix sp.
GAGGTGAGATTTATGCAGGATAAAAGCAGTATCCGCTTCTTTCTGGGAAGCAATACAAAAAGGGGATTTATTTCTTTATTTGACGAACTGAAAGATCCTTTCGGCAGCAATAAATTATATATAATAAAAGGCGGGCCCGGCAGCGGGAAAAGCTCACTAATGAAAAAAATAATTAAAGTTTTGGAAAGAAAAAACCACAATATTGAATATTTCCACTGTGCCAGTGACCCCAATTCTCTGGACGCATTTTTAGATCATGACTTAAAAATTGCCATGGTGGACGGTACGGCTCCTCATGTAATGGATCCCGATTATCCCGGTGCTTATGACAACATAATAAATATGGCAGAATGTTGGGACACCGGTAAACTGACCGAAAATAAGTCAAAAATTATAAATTTAAACAATACCATTTCTTCGTGCCACCGCATGGCAACCGCCTGTATAACTGCGGCAACCGCACTTCTTGACAATAATATGCAGACGGCCAAAGCCTATGTAAATCACGATGCAATTAATAGTTTTACTGACAGTTTTATCAATTTACTGAACGGTTGTAAAACAGGCAGGGAAAAAAAGAGGCTTATTAGTGCCGCATCTGTCGGCAAAGTTGTATTTTTCGGAGATACTATAAACCAATTGGCCTCTGACATATATGTTTTGTTGGATGAATGTGGGGCCGCATCGGACTTAATATTGTCCAAAATAAATCAGGCCGCGGCTTTTATGAAACTCGAACGGATAACCTGCTACTGTTCCTTTAGGACCCCGGAAAAAATTGACCATATTATCTTTCCTTCAAAAAGTATAGCCGTAACCACTTCAAATAACTTTCATGAATCTAAAGATTTAGGAAAGGTAAATGCAACCGATTTTATGATTGAAATACCAAAATCCGTTCAGGAACAAATGGCTCTTCATCTAAAAAAAGCAAGAGAACTTACAGACATTGCCTGTGAACATATAAAGAGAGCCAAAATAATGCATGATGAACTGGAAGCATATTATATTGAGGCTATGGATTTTTCAAAAGTTGATGCAATTTACGATAAAATAAAAAAAGATATCTTTTAAGCTGGAATTTTTTCCGTTTGTTTAATAAAATAACAAAGTAGCAATAATCTTAAGCATTTTATCCATATATACCAATTTATTATTGATATATAATGATTATAGCAAAAATTTATTATGATATTATGAAAAAATATTTTAAATGATGATTATTACTATATTTTAACTTTTACTGCTAAATTATTTTGCTGCGTTTTTTACTCATGCCCAGAACTGTCCTGATAAAGGGATACTGTTTTGGGCATGAATTTTATGCTCCATTTCTTTTACCCTCTTTTTTTCTGTTTCGGTAAAGTTGCCACTGCTCCAGAATTTCCGGATTTTCGTTAAAAAAATCAACCAGATCGGTTAAACCGGATAAAATGTCATTATTTATGGTATGTTCCATTTTCTCAGTTTCCGATAATATTCCTTCCGTAATGCTTAAAAGTCTTAAAAATTCCTCAATCAGATTATGCCTGTAAAGAAGGGTTTTACCCAGTTTAATTCCGTCCTCCTTGAGCATTATGACCCCATATCTTTCATATTTAACAAGATTCATTTCAGACAGTTTCTGAACCATTTTTGTAACCGATGAAGGCTGAACGTTCAAAGCCTGAGCCAGGTCATTCACCCTGGTAAAACCCAGGTTTTGTGATAGCCTGTATATCATCTCCATATAATCCTGAGCGGAAGGCGACAATTGCTCTTGATCTTTACGTATATATTCGCTGAAAGTATAAAATTCTTGGTCTGACATAATACACTTCCTTCAGTGTTCTTATTTAATTATATGAGTATGTCAGACCAAAAAATTATGGCTATTTTTATTATTAATCCGGTTTAATTTATAACATAGTAATCTGCCATTTAAAATATCTCTTTTCTTTGTTTATAAGGCCTTTGAACAAATACTTTACTGTCGACAGGTATTAGGTTTTAAGGAACCAATACGTTAGCTCCATAAGAAGACCCTTAAAATAAATTAATTTTCTCCAAATAATTATTATTACTAGCATATAGTATTATAAATATTACTTAACATATTCCGAGCTTGTTTTTTATATGTTCTGCCAGTACCTTGGCGGTTTTTTGATGGGAAAGGATGCCAGGATGCATTCTTGCTCCGATCGTTCCGTTTATAACTATGGCAATCCAGAGTTCAAATATGTCATAATCCGCTTCAAACTCTATCTAAAGCTCCGATGACTTTACATTAAGTTCTATACCGCTGCCTGTCCAGAATAAGGTCAAGGGGGATAAATTTCCTGTCGTCCTTCCGTGTACTTTCAGATTTCCGATTTCAGATAAGGAATATTCCCTTAAATCCATCTCTTCACCAGTCCTTTTTAAGTCTGTTTTGATAAAATTAAATCAGGCCGATTTTTTGATTTCCATGGTATTTGCTTTAATATATATGTGCTATGTTGTTTATTAAAAAATACAAATTGAATTATTCATTTTTATATTAAAAGTCAGGAAAAGGACAGATAAATTAAACCGCCCGGTGTTTGTCCAGGCGGTTTAATTTTATATTATTAAGAAAGCTGAAGTTAATTATCCTTCGGCAATCAGCTTATCCTGTTTATATATATGTTCTACAAGCCATGTTGTCAGAAATTCACACAGTTCAAGCAGCGATTCCCTTTGCCTTTCGTCCACGATTTCCGAATCGTATTGATTAATCTTCTCGATAAAATCATCGTGGGCAACTTTCTGAGATAACAATCTTTTATATTTTATGCTGCTCATATAGGTTTCTTCATGATCAAAATGATATTTTGCATAACTCTTCAGTTCATTTATAAGTTCCATAATATAATCATACTTATCCGGTATAAACTCGTTGGTCAGCAACTCGTACGCATTGTTGGCAATATCAAATAGCTTTTTATGCTCCTGGTCAATAAATTCTATTCCGGTATAATATTCCGGTTTCATTTCGTACATGGCCATAATATATTTCTCCTTTTTGTTTAAATAATTTTTTCTTAATTTAGATAAATATAAAAACATTTCAAACTTTTATACAATTATATTATCAATTTTTTTGATATTCTGCAATAATGTTTAAATATATTATTAGGCCAATAATTTATCTTCATTCACCATTTTTTTAACCTTTTTTCGTGCAATTTACTTTAATTGCTCGGCAATTAATTTATCCTGAATAAGAATATGATTTACCAGCCATGTCGTCAGAAAATCCAGCAATTCAAGCAGTATATCCTTTTGATTTTCATCGATAACATCGGGATCGTATTCACTGATTTTTTCTATAAAACCGTCATGTTCTACTTTATGTGACAATAACTTTCTATATTTAATACTGCTCATATATTCTTCTTCGTGCTCAAAGTGATATTTTGCATAATCCTTCAGCTCATTGACCACTTCAAGGATGTAGTCGTATTTGTCGGGAATAAATTCATTCATCAGCAGTTCATATACTTTATTGGCTATTTCAAATAGTTTCTTATGTTCGTTGTCTATAAATTCTATACCTGTATAATACTCAGGTTTCATTTCGTACATTGCCATAGTGAACCCTCCTTCGCTAAATGTATGTGCAATATTTTAACATATTGTGCAACACATGGCAATAACGAGAATAATAATTATTTACAAATTATACTTTATTTAGGAATACTATTGCATATTTTTCAAATCCGTTGTAAGATTTTTATAATTTACATTATACTAAGAAAGTGTAGGTACAAATTATGAAAAGAATTTATCTTGGACTTTTACTTTTTTCCGTGGCGTTGTTGATTCCTTCATGCAATAAGAAAAACCGTCGTGTTATTATCGGAAATTTATCATTCGATTATGATGCAAATGTATGGGAACTCGTTGAAAAATCGGAAACTAACGGCCCTCTGGAATTGAAAGATAAGGCTAACAATGTAATCAGTATAAATGTTACCAAAGAAAGTACATATCAGCATCCTATGGCTATGATATCTTTTATAGAAGGTTTACTGTCCGAAAGTGATGGCTTTGAAATATATAAGGAACCTTCCAAAATAACCGTTAACGGTACCGAATGGTATGAATACGGATACCTTTTCAAAGTCGATACAACTACATATAAAATCTATCAAAGATATTACGGTAAATATTATAATGCGGCTTCCGTTTCCTTTACGTCAACAATTGATAAATTTGATGCCGGTTTTGAAGAGGCATTAAGACTGTTTTCAGGCATTATTGTTGAAGAAGTCAGCAATAAAGAAAATGAAGAAAAAGCCAAGCAATTTCTTGTCGGAGAATGGGACCTTAATGGGAAAGGATATCTTATATTAAACGATGACGGAACTTATGAGTGGTACAGTGACAATAACAAAGATAAAAGCAATATGCACTACGGCACTTACGGATGCGACGTTGAAA